>DASZBP010000285.1:0-6704 GCA_035943915.1 Gaiellaceae bacterium
GTAACCGCCGAGCCGCCAGCCGAGAGCGCCGAACACGAACGCGAAGACGGCGACGGATGCCCACGCCTTCAACACGTTCCGGAGGATCAGGAATCTACGGTTCGTCGTCCGGTTCTGGGGTGTCTTCGTCCGCAAGCCCACGCGGCGGCCAGTCTGGCTCCGGGGCGTCGCAGCGGCTGGAACAGTGCAGCGACGCGACGTTCTGCAGCGGGATGAGGATGTGCCCGTTCAGCTCGACGTGTGCGACGTCCTCGACGTAGCAGTACGCCGTCAGCACGCCGTCCTGGTACTCGCCGCCGAAGAGCGCGATCTCGACCTGCTCGCCCTTGTACTTGTTGGTGTAGTCCTCCACCGAGTGGAACCTACTCGATCGGGGCGGCCAGCCGGTCGTCTCGGAAATGCAGCTCCAGAACCGAGCAGTTCTCGATCGGATGCGTCATCTCGCCGATCGCGTGCTCGTGCAGCGCGCGGATCGTGCCGCCGTGCGTGACGATCAGGATGCGCTCACCGGGATGCTCGCGCGCTATTCGCTCGGCCGCAGCGAGGACGCGGGCGGCGTGCTGCTCGCGCGTCTCCCCATCGTCGCGCTCGCCGTTGAAGCGCTCCATCACCTCGGTGTGAGTCAGCCCGGAGAACGAGCCGACGTCGATCTCGCGCAACCCTGGGTCCGCGACGACCCGCACCCCGTGCGGCGCGGCGACGATCTCCGCCGTCTCGTGCGCGCGCTTGAGGTCGCTCGTGTACACTGCGTCGAACGGCGTGTCGCGCAGCTGCTCTGCGAGCGTCGCTGCCTGAGCTCGGCCGTTGCCATTCAGCGGCGGGTCGGCCCAGCCCTGCCAGCGGCGCTCGGCGTTCCAGTCGGTCTCGCCATGGCGCGCGATCAGCAGCGTGGTCATGAAGCTAAGTTAGCGAGATGGATCTTGCGCTCTCCGGCAAGCGCTGCGTCGTCACCGGCTCGACCGCGGGCATCGGCGCCGAGGTCGTGCGGCAGCTGCGCGCCGAGGGTGCGCGCGTCGTGTCCTCCGGCCGCGGCGCGGAAGGCCCAGGCGACCACCATGTCGTCGTCGACCTGACCCGGCGCGGCGAGCCCGAGCGGCTCGTCCAGGAGGCAGCCGAGTACCTTGGGGGCCTCGACGTGCTCGTCAACAACGTCGGCGGCACCGAGATCCGCAAGCTCGCCGAGCTGACCGACGACGACTGGCAGGCTTCGTTCGAGCTCAACCTGATGACCGCCGTGCGGGCCACGCGCGCGGCGCTGCCGCTGATGCAGAGTGGGGCGTCGATCGTCAACGTCTCTTCGACGGCCGCGAAGCGTCCCTCCGGCGGCATGCCCGACTACTCAGTGATGAAGGCCGCGATGCTGTCGTTCTCGCGTCTCGTCGCCGACCTGCACGCCGGCGACGGCATCCGCTGCAACGCCGTGACGCCCGGACCGACCGCGACCGACGCGTGGATGGGGAAGGGCGGTCTCGCCGACCAGCAGGGCGAGCGCGAGTCGGTGCTCGCGAAGGTCGGCGCGGGCCGGCCGCTCGGCCGGCTCGCGGAGCCGCACGAGATCGCATCCATTGTTGTCTTTCTCGCGTCCGATGCAGCCTCGTACGTAACCGGCGCGGCCTGGTCGGCCGACGGCGGCACGGTTCCCATCATCATCTGAGTGCGGCGCTACGCTGGCTCGCGTGGAGCTGGCAGGAACCGTCGCGGATGCCTTCGCAGCTCGCAGCCGCGAGCTGGAGGACGCTGCGCTCTCGCCGCTCGCCGTCCACTCCTACGACACCCGCGGACGCGCCCGGCCCGAAGAGGAATGCAGTGTGCGCACGCCGTTCCAGCGCGACCGCGACCGCATCCTCCATTCGAAACCGTTCCGCCGGTTGAAGGGCAAGACGCAGGTTTTCATCGACCCGGCCGGCGACCACTACCGGACGCGCATGACCCACACGCTCGAGACGACCGGCATCGCGCGCGTCGTCGCCCGTGCGCTGCGGCTGAACGAGGACCTCACCGAGTCGATCGGCCTCGGCCACGACATGGGTCACCCGCCGTTCGGCCACGCCGGCGAGGCGGCGCTGCACGACCTCACCGGGAGCTTCCGCCACAACGAGCAGTCCGCGAAGATCGCGGAGCAGCTGAACCTCACCCACGAGGTCGTCGACGGCATCCTCACGCACACCGGTGACCGCGAGCCCGAGACGCTCGAAGGGAAGATCGTGCGGATCGTCGACCGTGTCGCTTACATCAATCACGACATCGACGACGCGATCCGCTTCGGGCTGTTGACCGAGAGCGACCTGCCCCGCGACGAGATCGCCCTGCTCGGCCCGACCGGCGCCAAGCGCATCGACACATTGGTGCACGACCTCGTCGAGACGTCTTCGGCGGCCGGCGACATCGCCCAGAGCGACGAGATCGGCGGTGCGATGCTCCGGCTGCGCGAGTTCATGTTCGACCGGGTCTATCTCGGGCCGGTCACGAAGCCCGAGCACGAGCGTGCCCACGCCGTGATCCGGCGCATCTACGAGAGCGGCGCCTCGGTCGAGTTCATCGCCGGGATGACCGACCGGTTCGCACTGTCGTACGCTGAGAGCCTCTGATGGCCAGGATCAAGGACACCTCCGTCGAGGCGGTCAAGTCGGCTGCCGACTTCGTGGCTGTCGTCGAGGAGCGCACCCAGCTGCGCAAGGCCGGCGGCCGGCTGGTCGGCCGCTGCCCGTTCCACGAGGAGAAGACGCCCAGCTTCAGCGTCAATCCGGGCGAGGGTCTCTTCTACTGCTTCGGCTGCCACAAGGGCGGCGACATGATCACCTTCGTCCGCGAGACGCAGGGCCTCGACTTCGCCGGCGCGATCGAATGGCTCGCCGACCGCTTCCGTGTCGAGCTCGAGTACGAGGAGGCCTCGCCCGAGCAGGAGGCGCGCCGCTCTCGCAACCAGCGGCTGTACGCGCTGCTCGACAGCGCGACCGCGTACTACGAGCGCACGCTCTGGGACACGGAGGTCGGCTCGATGGCGCGCGACTACCTCAAGGGTCGCGGCCTGAACGAGGAGATCTGCCGCGAGTTCCGCCTCGGGCTTGCACTCGGCGGCGACTCGCTCTCGCGCAAGGCAGCGGCGAAGGGATTCACCGCGCAGGAGCTTCGCGCGGCCGGGCTCACGCGCCAGCGCGGCGGCGACTACTTCCAGCGGCGGCTGCTGTTCCCGCTCGCCGACGCGCGCGGCCGCATCGTCGGCTTCCAGGCGCGCAAGCTCTACGACGACGATCCGCTCCGCGGCAAGTACGTCAACACGCAGGAGTCGGAGCTCTTCCACAAGAGCGCGGTCGTCTACGGCCTCGACAAGGCGCGCGCGGCGATCGCGCGCGAAGACCGCGCGTGCGTCGTCGAAGGCAACACGGATGTGATCGCACTGCACCAGGCGGGCTTTCAGACAGCCGTCGCGAGCATGGGCACGGCGCTCACCGAGCAGCACCTGCGCGAGCTCGGCCGGCTGACGAAACGTCTGTGGCTCGCGTTCGACGGCGACGCCGCCGGTGAGGCGGCGACGCTTCGCGGCATGCAGCTCGCAGTCGACCAGGGGTTCGACGTGAAGGTCGTCGCATTGCCGGAGGGCGTGGACCCCGCCGACGATCCGGCGGCGTTCCAGCGCAAGCTCGGTGACGCCGAGCCGTACCTCGTCTACCGCACGCGCATCGAGATCGACCGCGCCGACGACCGCGAGGCCGCCTTCCGCATGGTGAAGACGCTGCTCGACGCGGCGCCCGACTCGCCGGAGCGCCAGGACGCGTGGCGTCACGCGAACGACAGGCTCGGCATGACGGTCCAGCTCGCGCGCGGCTCGTCGACGGTGCGCAGCGGCACGGCGCCGACGCAGCGCGTGATCGATGCGAGCTCGAAGCTCGAGCAGCACGCGCTCGCCGGCGCGCTGCGCCACGAGTCGCTGCGCCCGCTGCTCGCGGAGCTGACTCCGGAGCATTTCTACGATTCGCGCCATCGTCTGCTGCGCGATCACATCGTCGAAGGCACGCCGCTCGACACCGAGGGCACGCAGCTCCTGGCCGAGCTCGACGCACGAGCGGACGCGGAGGAGATCGACGTCCGTACCGGCGAGGAGCTCCTGCTCCGCATGCGCGAGCGCGAGTTGCGCCGCGAGCTTCAGCACGCGCCGCCGGACCGGCTGAAGTCGCTCACCGAGGCGCTCACGCGCCTGCAGGAACGCGTCGGATCCCTCAGTTAGTCCCGGCTACACTGTCCGCCGCTGAGCGATCCCCGGTAGCTCAATTGGCAGAGCATCCGGCTGTTAACCGGAGGGTTGTTGGTTCGAGTCCAACCCGGGGAGCCTCCTGGAAGCCCCGCACAACGCGGGGCTTCCGCATCTTTGGATCGCGATGAGTTGCACCGTCGAGTCCGGTCCGTTGAACGACGACGTTCAGCGAAAGGAGCAACACCATGGGGAAGGTCATCAGCAACCTCGCCGCCTCGGTCGACGGTTTCATCACGGGCAGAGATCCCGCCCCCGGGCGAGGGCTCGGAGACGGCGGCGTTCTTCACGACTGGTACTTCAAGGGCGACACACCCAGTCGGGTCCTCGAGGGCCTCAAGCTCTCCGAGCCCAGCCTCAGCTTCGTCGAGCGGTTCGCTTCGCGCACCGGCGCGACCGTTGCCGGGCGCAACACCTACGACGACTCGAACGGGTGGGGTGGCGGGAGGCCGCACCCGACGGCGCCGCTCTTCGTCGTGAGTCGTGGCCCGAAACCCTCCGGGGCGGCGCCCGCTCAGACGTTTCTTCCTTCCCTCCAGGAGGCGCTCGATGCTGCTCAGAGTGTCGCGGGAGACTTGCATGTGAACCTGATGGGAGGGGGCGTGCTTACAGCGGCCCTCGACGCCGGGCTTGTAGACGAGTTCATCGTCCACCAGGTTCCGGTGCTGCTGGGCGCGGGGCGACGACACTTCCGGGAGCTCTCGGCTCACGTGCAGCTCAGTCTCGTCGAAGTTGTGCCCGCGCCCGGCGTGACACACCTGCACTACCGCGTCGAGCGGTGAGTTCTACGGCACGACCGTGATCGGGACGTGCACCGTGTGCAGAGGAGTCCCGTTCTCCGCCGACGGCTCGTAGGCGACGAGGTCGACCGGCCCTGTCGACGGCGACGTCAGCGTCACGTCGAACGTACCGCGATTCGGCGCGCCCTCGGACGCGGTCACCGTCTGCTTCACGACGACCTTGTTCGCGATCCTCAGCTCGACCAGGAAGGTCGCCTCGAACACCTGCGCAGTGCCGGTCACGTGGAACGTCTTCGGGACGGACGCGCTCATGCCGGGCGATTCGACGAAGATCTGCGGGAGATAGGTCGCGTCGACGTCCGTGCGCGTCAGGCCCTTGCCGGCAGCGATGTCGACGCGCTGCACCGACGGGAACTGCGTGAGCGTGTAGACGATCTCGGCAATCTGCTGCTGGGTCGCGTCCGGGAAGTCGACGGTTGCCGTGCCGCCGGCGATCGTGACGCCTGCGTCGATGCCGAGCGCATGGAGCGCTGCGGCTGCGGTCGCTTCCGTCTGCGGCACCTGGACGTCGATTGCGGTCAACTGCCCGGCGCGCATCGCGTAGACGGTCAGGTGCATCTTCTTCACGGCCGCCGTCGCAGTCGTCGTCGGAGTAACGGTCGTGGCCGTTGTTGCATGCTGGCCGCCGCTGTGGCCCAGGCAGCCCGCCGCGAGGAGCGGGAAGAGCAGGATCCAGATCAGTTTCCGGCGATCCATCGCGGCAAGTTCTATCCTGTCGAGGTGAGCGTGTTCGCGGTCGTCTTGTTGGCCGCGGCGGTCCTGCTCCTGGCCGTCGCCGAATGGCCGCGCCTCGCGTCCCGTTTCGGGCTGGACGCACGCCGCCGGCGGGGCCGTGCGCGCAGGAAGGCGCAGTGGCAGGTGATCGAGTCCGAGCCGGATGAGCGCGACGACTTCGCGGCGTCCGTGGAGCGCGATCTGGCCGCGCTGCCGACGTACGACCCGCGCGACGCCGACAAGCGCCGCTAGGAGACCTTCACGCGCAGCCGGAGCGTCGCCGTGTTCGGCAGGATCGGCGGGACGTCTTCCATGTTCTTCGTCTCCTGGTAATCCGCGACGTGGAGAACGAGCGTGTGGCGTCCGGGCCGTGCATTGACATGGATGACTCCGCCGCGCCACGTCGTCGTGGCCGCGTCGCCGTCGATCGTCGCGTGGATCGACGAAGGATCGACGCCGCTGCCTGCGTCCGTCGCGGCGACGCTGATCCCGCCGCGCACCGACTTCAGCTTCAGCCTCGGCGGCGTCTTGTCGTTCACCCAGAGCCGGAACGAGAACGGTCCCGCGTCGGTCGCTGCGCGCGTGTCGAAGACGACGTCGTACGTCCCGGCGGCGGGGAGGACCGCGGCCGACACGCGCACGCCGTTGCCGTACGTCGCGCGGTACGGATTGAGGTCGAGCGGCAGCGACGGGTAGCCGGTGATGTGGTCCTCGGCGCCGTCGAACGTGACGTGCGCGGTCACGTGCCCGGACAGCACGACTACGCCGAAGTTCGCGACGCGGCCGACGTGCACCTTGTACGCGCGCTCCGGCCCGTTGAACGCAATGCGGCTCCCGGTCGGGTAGCGGTACTCCGTGATCCTCGACGGCGCGCCCTTCGTCGTGCCTTCGTAGACGCCGGGCTTCGACAGGGCCGTCTTCGGCTCGGTCCCGAGCTGGGG
>DASZBP010000286.1:0-14442 GCA_035943915.1 Gaiellaceae bacterium
ACCGCGAGTAGACGTAACCGCGAGGCAACCACCCTGGAAGGTAGGTCTTGCCGAAATAGGCCACGATCCTCTGCGACTCGACCCGAGGTACATATGCCGAGCGCGTCGCGGCTTGCACGTTGACGACGAACGCCAAGGCAACGGCCATCAAGCAGCAGACCGCAAGACGAGTCACGGAGCGAAGTCTAAGCGGCGCGGCGGAACGACGGCGATGGCTCGCACTCAGGCGTCATTCCAGAACGCTGGCGCAATCCACCAGAAATACTCCTGTCGTGTCTGCGCCGACGATCGACGAATGGATCAGGCTGTTGCGGGATTACGCCTCCGGAGAGGTGCCAGGCGACCAGTTTGACGTGCGGTACTTCGCGCTCTTCCGCGAAGCGAACGAGGCGCACGACGCAGGGGAGGAGTGGGTGATTCCCAGGTCGGCCGAAGTGCTCCTTGGAGACTTCTTCGTGGAAGTCGACTGCCTCTCGAACGATCCAGACCTCCATCCGGAATTCCACGTAACCGACGAGGCGCTCCGACCGCAAGCGTCACGTCTCGCTGATCAGCTCGAGCAGCTCAGGGGTCATTCCTGAACGCTGGTGCAACCGACCCGTCTTATCCTTCGAGGCGTGAGTCGGAGCAAACAGAACCGGATGCCATTCGAGCAACAAGCGCCCTGGTCGAAACAGTGGGTTGTCGCTTGCACCGCTTGTGGGCGGAACGGATGGTCGGCCACTATGGACGTAGACGCCTTCTTCGCGGAGCAGCGGCTGCATCCGAGTTGGCGACCGCGTTTCGACCGCGCCTATGACGTTCTTCCGCTGGATGGGCTTGGACGATGCCCGGACTGCTCGGGTGCGGCTCGCCCTTCGCCTTAGCTCAGGCGTCATTCCGGAACGCTGGGGCAACAGAGCTAGGCTCGCCTGGTGAAGGAGGAACCGCCGCGTTCGCTGACGAGTGCTGAGAGGGCCGCGCTGGATCACATGCTCTCGGCTGAGTTCCCTGGTGTGGATGAGCTGCGGCGGCAGGTCGAGCGCGTCCGCGTCGTAGGTCGTTGCAGCGGCAGCTGCCCGTGCCCGACAATCCATCTCGCTGTCGATCCAGGTCCGCTGCCCTCTTACCCAGACGACGCGGTACCGCGAATGATCGTTTCGGCCGTAACTGCGGGCGATCCTCGCTTCACGCATCTCCTTCTATGGGTCGATGACTACCCGGACGGCCGCCGTTTGCTGTCAAGCGTGGAGTTGTCGTGGCTCGAAGAACCGCCCGAAGAATTCCCACCGCCCGAGGCATTTGGCCCGCCCCGTCCGGAGCCGAGGTACTTCCCCGGGTTCGAGAGCGGCTAGCCCGGCTCAGGCGTCATTCCGGAACGCTGGCACAGGCCGCAAATCACGATTCCCACCTCCGGCTGCACAAAGCAGCAGTCGACCGAGGCGCCTCAGAGACGGGGCGCGTGCGCCGGTAACTCGCAACGAGATCGTCGCACTGCCCCTCGAGCGACACGCGTTTCGCGGTATACGTGAACCGATAAATCCGCGGTCAAAAGGGGGTCAGATCGTGAAGAGGATCGCGAAGAAGCCACCGTCTATGGCTTCAAGGTCGGGTAGCACGCGGGGAGTCGGCCGCGTCGCCGCCGTCGCGGCTGCGTGTGCATTCGTCGTCGTTCTCTGGGGCGGCTACGACCGCAACTGGAGCTGGACGGGCTTCAAGCCTGACGCGAAGCTCTGGGACTGGCTCCATGTCTTCGTGCTGCCGCTCGCACTCGTCTCAGGACCGTTGTGGGTCCGCCACCGCGACCGGCTCGACCGTCGGCACCGGCTCGCGCTCCTGCTCCTGACCGCCTGCTTCTGGATCCTCGTCGCAGCGGGCTACGCGCTGAACCTTGCGTGGACGGGTTTCCCCGGCAACGAGCTCTGGGATTGGCTCGAACTGCTGCTCCTGCCGCTCGCGATCGCGCTCGTGCCAGTGTGGATGGAGGTGGCCGGCGGCTTGCGGCCCCGCCACATTGCGGTCGCCGTGCTCGGCGTGTCGTTCCTGATCGTTGCGATCGTCGGCGGTTACGGCGACCACTGGCACTGGACAGGGTTCCGCGGGAACACGCTCTTTGACTGGATCCAGCTGGTGATTGCACCGCTCCTGCTGCCGTTCGTGCTCGTACCGGTGGTCGAGGCGACGATGACACCAACCACCGTGGTGGGCGACGCCGGAAGCTAGCCGTCGGCGACGGCGCGTAAGCAGCGTGTGAAACCGCGAAGCACGGCGCCACCTTCAGGCGTCATTCCGGAACACTCGGCGCCGCCGAGCGTCGACGACCTTGAGCGGGTGATCTTGCCCAAGCCGTCTAACGCATTCCGGCTACCGGGCCGGGTCGATCGTTGTCCGCATCACCGTGTGGTTCTTACCCTTGGGCCGCACATAGCTGAAGCCGGCTTGCTCGAACAGGCTGCGGGTGACGCTGTAGAGGAACGATGCCGTGATCTTCTTGCCGCCGGTGTCCTGGGGATAGGCCTCCACCACACCGCCGCCAGCCTTGGCGATCAGATCGAGCGCGCCCTGTAGCGCGAGGGCCGAGACGCCGCGGCGCCGGTAACGCGTGTCGACGAAGAAGCACGTCAGGCGGTAGTCGGGCAGGCTGTCGAGTTCCGCCTCGTACTCCTTGCGATGCTTGATGTTCTTCAGCTCGTCCGGGCTTCCGAACTGACACCACCCGACGGCGACGTCGCCGTCGAAGACCAGCGCGGCATGGGCGCGGCCTTCGCGGACGAGCCGTTCCTTGAGGGCACGGTTAGCCTCGTACGAGAACTCTTTCTCGGCGTGGAAGGTATGGAACCACGTGCACCAGCAGCCGCCCCACACACCATTGTGCCGCTCGGCGAGATCTGCGAACGCGTCCCACGTCTTCGGGGTCAGAGGTCGAACAGTGAGTGTCGCGCCGTGCTCGGCCACCGGCCGCAGCCTATACCGCCCTGCTCCACCGGCGACGAAGAGAACCCACATGAAATTCGCCTAGCCAGGAACACGGGCGCATTCGATCGCTCGTGGGCGACCGGGTTACAGCAGAGGGATGTCCGATCGGCTTTGAGCCTCGTCGCGCTCGGCTTCGGTCAGTTCTGTCAGTCGCACGGGTGTGACGAGCGACCAGTGTCCCCCGACGGGACAGCGCTGGTAGCGCCACCAACCGAGTCGCACGGCCTTGAACGAGATGCCGGGAAGCCAGAAGGTCGTAAAGAGATGGCCCTGCCGACAACGGACGATGAGCTTGCCGCCGATTGGATATCCGCGCAGCTTCATCGCAACCGGCTCCGCTAGGACAGACGCGATCCCGATGAGCCAGAGACGGCGGCGCTTCGTGCGTGCCATACGACGCATTCCGTCCTCCTTCCGTTCTGCCGTCATTCCTGAACACTGGCGCAGGCGACGAATCTCGATTCGCGTCCCGCCGTCGGCCTCGGCCCTGAACGAGCTCGGCATCGAAATCGCCGTGAGCCTCTCGTGCTCTCGATTCTCGGCGGCGATGATTCGGCGCACACTGCTCAGTCGAACCTGACTCGGGGCACGCCGTTCCAGCCGCCCGAGTCGCCGTCACCGGCTGGTTAAGAGCCGACCGCCGCCCCGCGTTTGAGTAGTGGGGAGTTGCCGACTCTAGAACGGCGCCGCCGGCAACTCCCAGCTTTTACAGTGGCCCGAGAGAAACCCTTACCCCCGCGTGTGCGGGCGTCGAGAGAGACTCTGACCGCCACAGCTGACCCCCGGCGGGACGATAAGCGGACGCTGAGGGCCGCACCATCCCTCGAAAGTGGGAGGTCTTCGGGCGTGAGCCCCGGCGATGCCTCGAACGAGGGATTGTGTGTGGCAGAGGGCGTAGTAACCATGCGAGCAGCCGCCAGCGACCCGCTGCGACGGGGCCGCTGGCGGCATCTGAACAAGGGCACGACGGATGCGCGGGGCCCGAATTATCCGGGCGGCGGGCCTCTGCTCTCCTCTACCTAGCCGCCGACGGGCGGGTACCTCCCCGTTAGGGTGACCCCGCCCAGGCAAAACGGGGATGGCGTCATGCGGCGCGGCTAAATACCTTTGGAGTTGACGCTCGGCAGGTGGATTCCCCGCCCGCACCGGGTCGGCGTCCGGGGCCGCCGCCAAGCCGCAACGCGGCGGCCCCTTCTGTCGCCAAGACGTTGACCGCTCTCTGCGGCAGCCTGTCGGTGCACGCACGCGCTTTGGAGCGCCGAGCGCGAAGTAACGGAAAGCGAACCGCGGTTCGCGCTCCACCCTAAGGCGTCATTCACAAACGCCGGCGAACCCATTCGCCATTCGTCGGGTGCGTTCGACCGCTTGTCGGAGAGTGGACGAAGAGCGGCCAAAGGCATCGTACGATTCGGTCTGTGCCGACAGGTGCAACAACGCGCGCCTACCGTCGCCATCCGGGCGTCGCGTGGACCGTCGGGGTCACGCTAGCGGTGTTCGCCGGGGTTGTCGGTTGCCGTGCCGCGCTGCTACACGACCCGCACGGGCTCGATCCTCACTGGAGCGGCGCCGGCACGGCGGCGCTATTCGCCGCGACCTTCGTCGGATACGCGGAATGGTCGACCATCAAGCTGGGACAAGAGCGCACCTCAGTCTGGGCGACGGCCGGGTGGATCGCTGTTGCTGTTCTCTCATTGTTCGCGTTGCTCGCGGTCGCGGTCGCCGGGAACCTCGGCGGCTAGTTTCGCCGTTCAGGCGTCATTCCGGAGTCCTCGCGCAGACCAGCCTTCACGCGATGGGAAGTCAATCCGCGAGAGTGCGTCTCTGAGGGTGAACCGTCTCGCCGCGGGCAAGCATCGCGACGAACTGCTCGATGCGCCGGCTTCGCGTGTCCGCTCTTTTCGCAGTCTCGATCCGATACAGCACCGCGTAGCGATTCTGCGCGGTGATGATCTCGAACATCGCCTGTGCTCTCGGCTCGGCGGCGAGCGCGCCGGCGAAGTCGGGTGGTACCTGGATCGTGGCCGGGCTGGCGTACGCGGCTTCCCAGCGGCCGTCCGCTTTGGCGCGCACCACTTCGGCGACCCCGGCAGGGTGCATCCGTCCCTCGACATGCAGTCGCTCGACGATGCCGACGTTGCGTTTCGACCAGAAGCTGCGTGACCGCCTGCGGGTGAAGCGCTGCCGATAGGTGGTCTCGTCGCGGCGTTGGACCTGGCCGTCGATCCAGCCGTAACAGAGCGCTTCCTCGAGCGCCTCGTCGTAGCTCAGGCTCGTCGGCTCCGTAGTGCCCTTCTTGGCGAGCACGAGCGACACGCCGTCCGACACCGCATGGTGCTCGTCGAGCCACGCGCGCCATTTGGCGGCATCGCTCGCGATCAATTTCGGAAGCTGCACCGCCACGACTCCGGAGCTTGCCAGCTTCGTCACCTAGAATCCCATCGTGGCTTTGTTGCGACTCTCTCGGCCCGGGCGAGTGCTTTTCCACGCCATACTGCTCTTCGGCATCGCGGTGATCGTGTACGAGCACGTGCAAGGTGCCCGGGAGGGTGGCGCACCCGGAGTCGTCTTGGCATTCGTTCTCGCCGGTGTGGTTGCGCTCGACGCCGGCGGGCGTGGACTCGTCGCCGCGGCAAGGCGTCACTCCTGATGGGCTACGGCGTTGTCCGCCCCGAAGATTTCGAGTGGATCACGCGCCCGCACGAGCCGGACGAGCCCGCACGCCACGTCGCCGAGCTGAGCGACCAGGCGGGGTTCGCGCACGTGCGAGGGAACGTGTGGCGTTACGAGCCGGGGGCGAAAGGCCGTCGCCACCGGCACACGACGCAGGAGGAGACATTCGTCGTCATGTCCGGGACGCTGTCGATCTATGTCGGCGAGCCGCCGGAACGGGTCGACGTGCCTGCCGGCGGGCTCATTCGGATCGATCCCGGCACGGCGTTGCAATCCGCGAATCACGGCGACGCAGAGTTGCTCGTTTACGCGTACGGCTATCCACCCGAAAGCGAGAACGCGGAGTTACTCGATGGATGACGAGCGCCCGCCGATCTGTCCGGCTTGCGGTGTGACGATGGTCCCGGCGGCACTCAGCGCACACGACGAGCGGGCGGACGGCGACTGGGTCTGCCTCGAATGCGAAGAGCTCAGCGCGAGCGCATAGCGCGGCGCAGCACCTTGCCGTACTCGTCGAGCCCGTCGCGGTAGAGCCGCGCCTCGGGGCCGGCGGCGATGCCGACGCGCTCCGGGATGACGCCCCAGACCGGCACCTTCTCCTTCGTCCACCAGTCGATCGTCTCCTGGAGATCGTTCGTCCCGAGACGCGCGGCCGTGATGACGATGCCGTGCGGCGTCTTCGACGGGATCAGCTCCAGCGTGTACGCGACGCGTGCGAACTCGACACCGCCTGCGCGCGTGGGGATGACGATCGCGTCGGCGGCACCGATCGCGGACTGCACGAGCCGTTCGTCACCGGGCGGCAGGTCGACGACAACCGTGCCTTCCTCGGCGCGCATCGCACGGACGAGCGTCCGCTCCGACGGAGCCTCGATCACCTCGACGTCATCGAGCGGCCGCTCCTCGAGCCACTCCGCCGCGGAGGCCTGGCGATCCGCGTCGACGACCACGACTGGCGTGTGCCCGCGCTGGGCCGCGACGGCTGCGAGGTACACGGCGGTCGTCGTCTTTCCGACGCCGCCCTTGAGGTTCGTTACGACGATGTTCACGGGCGGCCGAGTCTAGTCCGTCCACCAGCCGCGCTGTCCGTCCACGTCTCCGCGCGGGTCGTCGCCGAGATTGGGCGCGCCCATGACGAGGATCTCGAGCCCATCGGGCCCTGCCTCGTAGCCGCGCCAGGTGCCGGGCGGGACACGCACGGCGTCCCACTCGGCGAGCTCGATGATCTCGTCGTCGAGCTTCATCCGTCCGCTGCCGCGAACGACGACGTATACCTCTTCCTGCGTGACGTGCGAGTGGCCGTACGGGAAGCGTTCGCCGGGCGGGACGTACTGGTGGCTCAACGCGGTCTGCTCAAGCTGGAGCGGCTTGGTCGCCGCGCGGAACTCGAGACCCGGCGCGCCGTCGAACGCGGCACCGATGTCTTCGAGATCGTCCTTGATGTTCGTGTGCGTGAAAGGCATGCGCCAATGCTACGGCGTGCGCCGGGACCGCCGTAACGCCTCGAGACGGCGGCGATCCTGCTTCGTCGGCCGCGCGCCGAGATCGGCTCCGAGCGGGGGAGGAGCGGCCTTCCGTCGTAGCGCTTCCTGCTCGCGGGCGGCGCGTGACTCATCCGTCTCCGCGTAGAGCCCCTGGGCGACCTTGGCCGGCCCGCGCTTGTCCGAGATTCCGGTGACGGCGACCGTCCACCGGGTCGTCCCGATGCGGATCTCGACCTCGTCGCCGACGTGGACGTCCTTCGCCGGCTTCACGCGCGTCCCGTTGAGGTGCACGTGCCCGCCGAGAACCGCCTCGGTCGCCAGGCCGCGGGTCTTGAAGAAGCGCGTTGCCCAGATCCATTTGTCGACGCGAACCGAATCCATCTCGGTATCGTCGCTGTAACGCACGACAGGAGGCGATGTGGACGAAGAAACGGACGTCCGTCGCTACGGGCGTGCGGGGTTCCTGGGGGCCGTCGGCCTCGGCCTGACGTCGCTCTTGTGGGGCGAGCGCGCGAGCGGGATCTTCTCGCCTGTCACATCTTCGTTCTCGCAGCTGATCGGCAACCTGCTGCCCGTCGGCGGCTGGCGGATCTACACCATCTCGGGATCGATGCCGGTCTTCGACCCGCGCACGTGGCGGCTCGACATCGGCGGTCTCGTGCGGAGACCGGTGAGCCTCGACTACGAGCAGCTCCGCCGCCTTCCGCGCGCGCATCAGGTGACGACGTTCCACTGCGTGACGGGCTGGACGGTGCACGACGTGCGATGGGCGGGCGTGCGCTTCGAGCACCTGCTCGACCTCGTCCAGCCGTTGCCGAGCGCGACTGCGATCGAGTTCGTGTCGATGGAGGTGCCGTACACCGACTCGCTCACGCTCGAGCAGGCGAAGCTGCCGAACGTGATGCTCGCCTACGAGCTCGGCGGCACGCCGTTGTCGCGCCCGCACGGGGCGCCGGCACGCGTGGTGATTCCCGAGATGTACGGCTACAAGGGCGTCAAGTGGCTGACCCGCATGAATCTGGTCGCGAAGCAGCCGACCGGGTACTGGGAAGGCCTCGGCTACGACCAGAACGCGTGGGTGGGACGCTCCAATGGGTACTGAGCCGCGGCGCCTCGCGCGCTTCGGGCGCACCGAGCGTGCCGTGCACTGGGTGCACGCGGCCGCGTTCGTGCTCCTCCTCGGCTCCGGCCTCTGCCTCTACCTACCAAGCCTCGCGCAGCTCGTCGGCCGGCGGCCGCTGCTGAAGGACGTCCACGTCTACACCGCTGTCGCATGGGCCGTCGCGATCGTCGCGATCGTCGCCGCCGGCGACCGGCACGCGCTGCGCGCAACGGCGCGCGAGATCGACGAGTTCGACGCGGACGACCGCGCGTGGTTGCGCGGGCGCCGGCCGCCGCAGGGCCGACTGAACGCGGGTCAGAAGGTGAACGCGATCCTGACCGCCGCATTCGCGGTTCTCTTCGCGGTCACCGGCGTGCTGCTCTGGTACGGCGAGCGGGACACGCGCTTTCGCTTCGCGAGCACGCTGCTCGTGCACGACTGGCTCATGTACGTCTCGTTCGTCCTGTTCATGGGCCACCTGTTCCTCGCCGTGATCTATCCGCGGACGCGTCACGCCCTCAACGGCATGACGCGCGGCTGGGTGAGGGAGGACTGGGCGCTCGAGCACCACCGAAAGTGGGCGGAGGGCCAAAAGCCGTAGGAAAACAGGGGTTCGCCACGAAGGGGGCGCCATGTTGCTCGACGCTATGGGCGAGATCGAGCTATTCGTCTACGTCTTCTCGACGGTCTACGTGATCGTCCTGATCGCGTACATCCTCACGTCCTGGGTCAAGCTGCCGTACTCGCTTCAGCCGGTGCAGCGCTTCCTCTACGACGTCTGCGAGCCGTACCTGCGCATCTGGCGGCGGATCCTGCCGAACTTCGGCCCGATCGACCTGAGCCCGATGGTCGGGATCATCGCCGTCGAGATCGTCGCCCAGATCGTCATCAGGATTTTGAACCAGCTGTAGGAGAGGAGAGGCCCAATGCCCTACACACCCGTTGAGCTCAGACACGTGAAGATGGGCCGCGCGCTGTTCGGTTACAAGCGCGCGGAAGCCGAGCGCCTGCTCGAAGACATCGCCGAAAGCTTCGAAGACGTCTGGCGCGACCGCGGCGAGCTTGCCGACAAGGTCGAGGAGCTCGAGAAGCAGCTCGCCGAGCACAAGCAGCGCGAGCACTTGCTGTCGCAGACGCTCGTTGCCGCCGAGCGGTCGGCCGCCGATGCGCGCGAGACGGCGCGCCGGGAGGCAGAGATCATCGTCTCCGAGGCGCACCAGGAAGCGCGGTCGGTCATGCGCGGTGCGCAGAGCGAGCGCGAGCGCATGGTGCTCGAGGCGCGGCGCATCACGACGCTGATGAGGTCCGCGCTCGGGCTGCTCGAAGAAGGCGCCAACGCACCAGAGCACTGGCCGGATCGCGGCGACACGCGCGAGTTCAAGGCCGTCATCGACCCGGTGGCCGAGGACGAGCCGGCCGTCGACGAGCCGCGCTCGATTCGCGACTTCAACTGGGGGTAACCTGGACGGCGGCCCCGTTTGCGGGCGCGTAACGCCGGACAAAGGAGCCTCCGAACGTGAGCGATATCGACACCACCGAGTTCCGCAAGCTGCTCGAAGACGAGCGCGGTCGCCTCATGCAGGCGAGCGGGCGGCTCGAGTCGGACACGAACGAGGACCTCGGCGAGGAGCGCGGCGTCGAGAACCATCTCGGCGATCAGGCGAGCGAGACGGCCGATCGTGAGCTCGAGGAAGGGCTCGATGAAGGCGTCCGGCAGACGCTGCGGCAGATCGAAGACGCCCTGAAGCGCATCGACGACGGTACGTACGGGACATGCGAGATCGACGAGAAGCCGATCCCGGAGGACCGGCTGCGTGCGCTCCCGTGGACGACCCGCTGCATCGAACACGCGCAGTGAATGACGACGTCCGCGTCGGCTCGTCCACGAACGGGCTAGCGCCCGTCTCGGTGGCTGAGCGGTCGCTCGCTGCCGGAACGTGGCAATGGGTCGGGCTGCTGCTCGTCGCCGTGGCCGCGGTGATGGCCGACCAGGTGACGAAGCACATCGTCTCGAGCACCCTTGCGCTCGACGACTCGGTGCACGTCGTCGGACCGCTGACGATCCACCACGTGCAGAACTCGGGCATCGCATTTGGCCTCTTCTCGAGCGCGACCGCGGGCGTCACCGTCGTCACGTCGATCGCGGTGATCTGGATGGTCTGGTTCTTCGCGCGCTCCGGCGGTCGTCACCCGGTGCTTCCTGCGGCGCTCGGGCTGCTGATCGGCGGCAGCCTCTCGAACCTCGTCGACCGGATCCGGCTCGGGCATGTCACCGACTTCATCGACTTCAAGTACTGGCCGGCCTTCAACCTCGCCGACAGCTTCATCTGCATCGGCGTGGTCATCCTGCTCGCCGCGCTCGTCGCGGCCGACCGCGCTCCGAAGCCGCCGCGGCGGCGGCTCGACGTCGCCGCCCGGTGAAGCTCGCAGTCCCTCCCGAGTGGGCGGGAGAGCGGCTCGACAAGTTCCTCGCCGATTCGCTGGGCTCGCGGGCCGCAGCCGAGCGCGCGGTCTCGGCAGGCGCGCTCGTCGACGGCGCCGCGCGGCCCAAGAGCCACCGCCTCGCGGGCGGAGAGGAGATCGAGCTCGCAGCCGCTGTCGAGCCGGAGCGCAAGGCGCCTCCGCCACCGCCCAGGATCGCGTGGGAGGACGAGCACGTGCTGGTCGTCGACAAGCCGGCCGGACTCGTCGTTCATTCGGGCGCCGGCCATCGCGGCGACACGCTCGTCGACGCGCTCGCCGGGCAGATTGCCGGCGGCGATCCCGAGCGGCCGGGGATCGTGCACCGGCTCGACCGCGACACCTCAGGGCTGCTGGCAGTCGCGCGCTCCGAAGACGCCTACGAGCGGCTGTCGCAACTCGTTCGCGAGCGCGCGTTCGAGCGTACGTACCTCGCGCTCGTGCATGGACGCCCGCGGTCGCGCCGCGGACGGATCGAAGCGCCGATCGGCCGCGACCGCAACGACCCGACCCGCAACTCGCTCGACACGGACACGCCGCGCGACGCAGCGACGGAGTTCGAGGTCGAGCAGCTGTTCCCGCACCATGCGCTGCTGCGCGTGAAGCTCGAGACGGGGCGGATGCACCAGATCCGCGTGCACCTCGCGGCGATCGACCTACCCGTGTCCGGCGACTCGGTCTACGGCGTCAGCGAGCCGGGTCTGCCGCGACAGTTCCTGCACGCGACACGCCTTGCCTTCCCGCACCCGTACAGCGGTGAGCGCGTCGAGGCGGAGTCGCCGCTGCCGGACGACCTACGCAGTTTTCTCGAGACGCTGGACTGACTTCGAACGCTTGCACGCGTACTGGCGATGGTCGGCCAGGCGCAGCAGGCCTTCCGCAGTGCCGGCCTCGCTCGGGAAGTGTGCCGAGCCCGCGCTGACGTCGAAGTTCTCGGGCAGGTCACCGCGTTCGCGCAGCATCTCCAGCCCCTGGCGGAAGCGCTGCATGAAGCGATCCCCGCCGTGCTTGTCGGTCTGCAGGAGCAGCACCGCGAACTCGTCGCCGCCCATGCGGCCGGCGAGGTCCGATGAGCGAAGCGTCGCCGACGCGACATCCGCGACACGGCGCAGCACGCGGTCGCCTTCGACGTGGCCAAGCGAGTCGTTGACCTCTTTGAAGAGGTCGACGTCGAAATAGACGACCGTCAGACCGGCGTCGTACCGCCCGGAGCGCTCGACCTCCGAGACGAGCGCCTCGGAGAATGCCTGGTGGTTGAGCAGCGACGTCAGTGGATCGCGGCGCGCCTGCTCGGTGAGCTCGGTCATCGCGCGCTCGACATAGGCCGCGACGCACTCGGCGGCGACGCGGTCGATCATGTCGTTGACGCGCAACTCGAGCTCGAAGAGGTCGATGCCGTCGGCGCGGTCGGACGCGAAGCGCCAGATGACGCGGCGCATGATCAGAAACTCGGTGACGACGTCCCGTGGCGCGAAGCCCATCTCCTCGCGGGTGCGCGCATGCTCACGAGCGATCGCGGCGAGCGGGGCTGAGAGCCGCCGCTCCGCGTGGTCCTGCTGCAGCTGCCGCCCGACCTCCGCCACGAACGTCGGCAGCTCGCCGAGCTGGGCGGTCCGGCCGAGCCGCGCGAGGGCCGGGATGACGTCGGCGCGCAGACCCTGCTGGACGATCTCGATCCCGAGCTCCCAGCCGTTCGCCCGCACAGCGGCACCGAGCGATGCGAGAGCCGCGGGCAGGGCGGTAGGCGTCTCCGCGATTCGTAAACGGTACAAACCCTATTTCAGACACGGGTGCGGCTCCGGCTACCATTCAGGCGTTCGACGTCCCTCCGACCCGGCTCCGGGAACCCGAGGTGGCGGTGGCCTGCGATCTGCAGGCTTCCACCTCGGAGGCAGCCGGCTGTAGCGAATCCCAACCGAGAAAGAGAGGGCAGCTATGCCCGTCGTCTCCATGAAGGACCTTTTGGAGGCCGGAGTTCACTTCGGCCATCAGACCCGCCGCTGGAACCCGAAGATGCGCCGCTTCATCTTCACCGAGCGCGGTGGCATCTACATCATCGACCTGCAGAAGACGCAGGAGTTGGTCGACGAGGCGTACGCGTTCGCGCGCGCCATCGGCGAGCGCAACGGAACGATTCTGTTCGTCGGCACGAAGAAGCAGGCGCAGGACGCCGTCAAGGACCAGGCGAGCCGCGTGAACATGCCGTACGTCAACCACCGCTGGCTCGGCGGCCTGCTCACGAACTGGCGCACGATCTCCGACCGTGTGCAGCGGCTCCACGAGCTGCGCGGGCTGAAGCAGGACTCGCAGCTCGAGCTCCTGCCGGCCAAGGAGCGCATCTCGATGGAGGCCGAGCTCGAGAAGCTCGAGGCGAACCTCGGCGGCATTGCGGACATGCGCCGCCAGCCTGACGCCATCTTCATCGTCGACCTCCGCAAGGAGCAGCTCGCGGTGCGCGAGGCGAAGCGCCTGAAGATGCCGGTCATCGCGCTCGTCGACACGAACTGCGACCCGGACGAGGCCGACTACGTGATCCCGGGCAACGATGACGCAATCCGCTCGTGCGCGCTGATCGTCAAGGCCGTCGCGGACGGCATCGAGGCCGGCAAGCAGAAGGTCTCGCCCGCAGAGATGAAGGCGCCGCGCAACGACGGCGCGGAGGCGCAGCCGGCTGAGCTCGAGGCTGAGGCGGCGCCGGCGACCGAGGAGCCCCCGGCGGCGTCCGAGACCACCGCGGAGGCACCTGAATGACCGATATCTCCGCTGCGATGGTCAAGCAGCTCCGCGATGCAACGAGCGCGGGGATGATGGACTGCAAGCGCGCGCTGCAGGACACGGACGGCGACTTCGACGCCGCCGTCAAGCTGCTGCGCGAAAAGGGCATGGCGTCGGCCGCGAAGCGCGCCGACCGCGAGACGAGCGAAGGCAAGGTCGGCGTCATGGTGCGCGACAACATCGGTGCGCTCGCAGCCGTCGGCTGCGAGACCGAGCCCGTCTCCAACCAGGAAGACTTCCTCGCGTACGCGGAGAAGGTCCTCCGGGTGATCTTCGAAGGCGGCGACGCCGCTTCGCTCGAGGAGGAGCGCGTGGAGCTTGCCGCCCGTCTCGGCGAGAACATCCAGGTCGTCGGCGGCAAGCGTATGGAAGCCGCGGACGGCGAGGTGCTCTCGTACTACGTGCACGGCCCGGCGAACAAGGTCGGCGCGCTCGTGAAGACGAAGGGTGGCGACGCAGACGCTGCGCGCAGCCTCGCGTTGCACCTCACGTTCGCGAAGCCCACGTACGGCAGCCGCGACGAGGTCCCGACGGAGCTCGTCGACGCCGAGCGCGAGATCCTGACGAACACCGACGAGGTCCAGAGCAAGCCGGACAACGTCCGCGAGAAGATCGTCGAGGGAATGCTGAACAAGCGCTTCTACGGCGAGTCGGTGCTCACGGAGCAGACGTGGTACCGGTCGGACGAGTCGACCTCGACGGTCGGCCAGGTGCTCAAGGAGCGCGGCGTCGAGCTCCTCGACTGGGCCTGGTACTCGGTCTCCTAGATCGCATGGAACGCGTCCTGCTCAAGCTGTCGGGCGAGGCGCTGATGGGCGCCGAGGCCTACGGCCTCGATGCGAAGATCGTCGACGAGCTCGCGAAGGAGCTCGTCGACGTACGGTCCGGCGGCCTCGAGATCGCGCTCGTCATCGGCGGCGGGAACATCTACCGCGGCATGGCCGCCGCGGCGCAAGGGATGGACCGCGCGACCGGCGACTACATGGGCATGCTGGC
>DASZBP010000287.1:0-1796 GCA_035943915.1 Gaiellaceae bacterium
CCGGGCAAGACCGGCGGCGAAACCACGACGACCCGGCGGACGACGACCCGGCAGACGACCACCCAGGCGACGATCAGCACGGGCACGACGACCACCGTCCCGACCACGACGACCACCGGCGGCGGCGGCGGGGGTGGAGGCGGAGGCGGCGGTCCCGACTGCGGCACCGGCAGCGACGGGATCACGGTTCAGCCGGGTCCCGGCAACCCGGGCGGCAGCTGCATCATGCAGCTGTCCGGCGCGAAGCCCGGTGACTCGGAGTCCGAGGTGCTGACGCTCACGAACGTCAGCGCGTCGCCCTTCACCCTGGCGCTCAAGGTGCAGGACGGGGCACCGCTGAGCGGTGGCGCCCACAACAACCTCTGGAACGACCTCGAGATGGCCGTCTGGGAGGACGGGACGCCGACCCCGAGGCCGCTGCCGCCGCTCCTCTTCTGGACGACGCAGTACAACGACCTCGTGACGCTCAATCCGGGCGACTCGATCTCCTACGACATCGAGCTGTTCCTGCCCGTCGAGTCGGGCAACATCGACCAGAGCCTGGGCGCCGTTATCGACTTCAAGTGGCACGGCCACTAGCCTGAAACGGCATTAAGGGCTCCGGATGGATGAATCCGGTATGACCCTCACTCGCGGGCTGGATTTCCGGGCTGCCGGTCCATAGCTTTCGAAGCGATTTGATGCCTGCGGCAACTCGCATCAATCTGCGCTTCGCGGCGCGGCGCCTTCCTGTGATTCTCCTCTTGGGGATCCTGGTGGCTACGTGTGCCCTGATCGCCCCGATGAAGGCATCGGCCGCGACCGGCGTCACGTTCAACGTCAGCGCGTCCACCCAGTCGCCGCTCGCCGGCGCCCCGGTCACGTTTACCGTGACCCTGGCCGGCGCCGACGGGACGACGCCGAACGGCGGCACGATCACGCTGCTCGACGCGACAGGGCGCAGCTGGGGCTCGGGCGCGGTGAACAGCAGCGGCGTCGCGACGATCACCGTGGCCGGCGGGTTCCCCGCGGGTCAGCTGCTGGTGAAGGCGTCGTACAACGGCTTCGGGGTCTGGGGCAAGGGCACGTCGACGTTCCTGGCGATGAGCATCGGCTCCACGGCGCTCCCGCGCACGCAGGTGACGCTGACCGCCAATAGCTCTGAGATCACCGCCGGTGACACCGTCACGTTCACGATCTCGGTCAAGGACATCGACACCGGCACGATCCCGACGGGGACGGTCACGCTGACCGCGAGCTCGGGCGGGACGACGGTCAACCTCTTCCCGAACAGCCAGCTCGACGTGAGCCCGGCGAGCAACGGCGCCGGCCAGATCAGCGACCAGTTCAACCCGCCCGGCACCTACACGATCACGGCGCAGTTCCAGGGCAGCCAGTACCAGCCCTCGTCGAAGCAGTTCGTGCTTACCGTCGACCGCCCGAAGGTAGTCACGACGACCACGACCACGACCGTGCTCGCGAAGGGCGGCTCCGTCACCGTTTCGCCGAACACCCCGGTCGAGCTCGACGCGACGATCCTGCAGAACGTGCCGGTCATCCCGCAGGCGGGCGACGTCGTCAACTTCTACCGCCAGCTCGACGGCGGCTACAAGGACTTCCTTGGCCAGGGAACGCTCACGTGGGACGTGACCGACGGCTCGAAGCCGGCGACCGGCACCTCCTCGATCACCACCGGCTCGTGGCCGCGCGGCCACTACGCGGTGTCCGCCGAGTTCGTGGGCGATGCATTCGACTTCTTTTCGAGCGGGAACATCTCGCTCGGCGTCGGTGGGCCGATCCCGACGACGACCACGTAC
>DASZBP010000288.1:0-3884 GCA_035943915.1 Gaiellaceae bacterium
CGAGACCGTCGTCACCGACCGCGCCGACCATCGTCACGCGTGCGCCGAGGCGCGCAGCCGCGACCGCCTGGTTCGCTCCCTTGCCGCCCGGGAAGCGCTCGAACGCGGTTGCGGTGAGCGTCTCGCCCGGCCGCGGGAGCGTGCGCACGCGGGCGACGAGGTCGAGGTTGATCGAGCCGACGACGGTGAGCTCGACGCTCACGGAAGCTCCACGAGCAGAGGGCGGATCTCGCCGTTCTCGATCTCGAGCTCGAGCATCGTGCGGCTCGGCGCCTTGCGGCGCTCGGTCGGGCTGCCCGGGTTGAGGATCCACGTCGCGCCTTCGCGGCTGACCTCCGGGATGTGCGTATGCCCGTAGACCACGGCGTCGCACTGAGGGAACCGCGCGACGAGCCGGGCGCTGCGGCCCGCTGCAGGGCCGGGGATATGCACCATTCCGATCCGCGCGCCGCCTGCCTCGACCACGTGCTCCTTCGGCAGCGACGCGCGCAGGTCGGGGCTGTCCATGTTCCCGTAGACGGCGTGCAGCGGGCCGAGCTCGCCGAGTGTCTCGAGCACTGCCCCTTCGGTGACGTCGCCGCCGTGAAGGATCAGGTCGGCCGCCGCGAGACGGTCGACGCACTCCTGTGGCAGCGCGCGGCTGCCGCGCGGCATGTGCGTGTCGGAGATGACTGCGACGCGCGTCACGCGCGGGACTCTACGGGTGCTTGCAGGCTGCGCGCAGCTGGTCGATCTCGGAGCGGTGCCCCTGGATCGTCTGCGACGCGTCGAGCAGTTGCAGCACCTGCGTCGAGCAGCCCTGTGACTTCGTCAGCGCGTACGCGAGGTTGTAGTCGTTGTACGCCTCGGAGATGGTGCCGCTCCCTTGCAGTGCCTGCGCCGCCTGCTGCAGCAACGGCACTGCGCCGGCGTAGTCCCCGGCCTGCAGCTTCGCGTAGCCCTGTTCCGCGAGTGTCCCGGCACTGTTCGACGTGGTCGAGCTCGACGTGGTCGAAGGCGCCGCCGGTGTCGTCGTGGGCTGCGTTGTCGGCGCCTGGGCGGTCACCGTCTCGTGCACCGTCGTCCCCTGCCGGGTGATGGTGACGCGCGCCGTCGGCGGCGTCTTCCCGTGTGAGCGCGTGGTGGCGTAGACCGCAGTCGCGATGCCGGCCGCGAGAAGAAGCGCGATCACGAGCGGCAGCGCAAAGGAACGGCGCGGCGCGTGGACGGGGCGCATCGGGGTCGGGCGTGTCGCGCCCGCCGCGTCGTCGAGCGCCGCGCGCAATGCCGCAACGAACTCGCCGCAGCTCGAAAAGCGGTTGTCGGGGTTCTTCGCGAGCGCGCGCTCGAAGACCGCATCGACCTGCGGCGGGAGGTCTCGCGCGCGTTGCGACGCGGAAGGGATCGCGGCGTTCACGTGTGCGGCGGCCTCTGCTGCCTGGTTCGCGTTCTCGAACGGACGCGATCCGGTCAGCAACTCGAAGGCGACGACGGCGAGTCCGTAGCGGTCGCTTGCCGGCGTCGACTCCCAGCCCTGCGCCTGCTCCGGGGAGAGGTAGCCGGCGGTGCCGATGATCGTCCCCGTCTGGGTGAGCGTTGCGAGCCCTGCGGCCGTCGCCACGCCGAAGTCCGCGACGTGCACGCGATCCTGCGCGTCGAGCAGGAGGTTGGCCGGCTTCACATCGCGATGCACGACGCCCTGCTCGTGCGCGTGGTCGAGCGCGCGCGCCGTCTGCTCGAGCCACGGCAGCACGCGTCGCGGCGGCTGCGAGCCCTCGCGCATGACGTCCTGCAGCGATCCGCCGTCCAGGTACTCCATGACGATGAACGGACGGTCGTTCCATTCGCCGACGTCGAAGATCGTGACCGAGCCTGCTTCGCCGGACACGCGCGCAGCCGCGAGCGCTTCGCGCGTGAATCGCTTGCGCACGGTCTCGTCCGCCGCAATGCGGACGTCGAGCAGCTTGACCGCGACAGGGCGGCCAAGGCTGGTGTCGGTCGCGCAGTAGACCTCGCCCATGCCGCCGCGGGCGACGAGCTTCGGGTCGCGGTAGCGCGCCGGCAGGATGCCGGTCTCCACGGCCATGGCGGGGCTGTACCCCGCCCGGCGCTCGTTTGCACATTTGGCACGAAGTTGGCACAGACACGTGCGGGTTTCGCTGCTTCCCTTGCCGCAATGGCCTTTTCACCCGTGCGCGCCGCCGCTCTCGCCGAGCGGCTCGAGATACCCCTCGACGGCATCTGCCTCGCCTGCCTCAGCTTCGTGTCGTCCGCCGTGCGGACAGCGGACGAGGGCGACATCAGGCTGTGGGTGAGACGGATGACGCCCGATCTGTGGCACGACGGCCTCGACGAGATCGCGCTGCGTTACGTCGGCGCCGCGGCGGCCGAGGACGGGGATGCCGCCGAGGCGTACGCCGACCTCGTGCGGGACGGGCCGGCCTCGGCGATGGCTCGCGCGATCGTCTTCGACCTGGGACGGCGGCTCGCCGCCGACGAAGCGGCGCGCGACGGAATCTGGACGGAGGTGACGCGCAACGGCGACGGCTTCGGCTTTACCTTCGACAATTGAGTGGGCGACGCGAGCCTGCGCTCACGCCGCCCCTGGGCCTGGCCTCAGAAGATGACGATCGTGAAGCCGTCGTCCTCGAGCTGGCCGGGGTACCCGACCGTCACGTGGAAGGAGCCGTCGTCCGCGCGCTGAACCGCGGCCGCGGATCCCTCGGCGCCGTGCGCGGAGGCGACGGCGGAAGTCGCGGCGTTGCCGGGGAGGCGGACGTCGTAGACGCCCCGCGTCAGGCGCCTGACCTGCACGCCGCCCCCTGAGCAGCTGAACTGACGGGCGAAGTACCCCGCGGTCGACGTGTACTGGTCGGGAATGTTCGCCGGTCCTTTGTTGGTCTGACCGGTGACGTCGGCGATCCCGCGCACGGCGCCCTGCGCGCACCGTGGCTGCGGCGCCGGCTTCTTGGTCAGCGCGAACGCCGATCCGCCGAGCGCGAAGAAGAGCGCGAGCAGCGACACGACCAGCGCAGGCCTGATTCTGAGCTTCGACATCTGTGACCTCCCGGCGAGAGCCCCTCCCCTGGGCGGAGGAGCGTTGTCTGGCAAGGCTAAACGGTTGCCGGGCCGTCGGCGTTCCCCTGCTACGGTGTGGCCACGGCCCGCGCTGTTGCGGCCGGGAGATCAGCTTCTCGTTCCTCCTGTTTCAGGCGATTCGAGTGTCTTGTCTCGAACCCTGAACCAAGGAGTCGAACACCCGTGTCCAAGTCTTTCAGCGCCCTCGGCGTGAGTGATGCCGTCGTGCGCACGCTCGCCGAGCGCAACATCCATACCCCCTTCGCCGTCCAGGCGCTCGTCCTCGAGGACGCGCTGGCCGGCGTCGACATCCTCGCCGCATCGCCGACCGGGTCGGGCAAGACGCTCGCGTTCGGTCTGCCGGTGATCGAGCGCACCGGCGCATCGAGCCGCCGGCCAAGCGCACTCGTGCTCGTACCGACCCGCGAACTCGCGGGCCAGGTCGTCGAGGACCTCAAGCCGCACGCCGCCGCGAAGGGGCTGACGATCGCCGCCGTCTACGGCGGCCAGGCCCTCGGCCCGCAGGCCAAGCGCGCGAAGAGCGCCGACATCCTCGTCGCCACACCCGGGCGCCTTTTCGACCTGATCGAGCGCAATCTCGTCCGGTTGAACGACGTGCGCGTGCTCGTGCTCGACGAGGCCGACCGGATGCTCGACATGGGCTTCCGCCCGCAGGTCGACCGCATCCTCAAGGGCGTGCCGCAGAACCGGCACACGATGCTCTTCTCGGCGACGATCGACGAGCGCATCGCGGACCTCGCCAGCCGCTACACGCAGAACGCGCAGCGCTACGACGCGCAGCCTTCACCCGGAGTAACGCGCGGTGC
>DASZBP010000289.1:0-11472 GCA_035943915.1 Gaiellaceae bacterium
CGTACGCGGACGCCGTTCCCGCACGCCCTTCGCCGCGGGCGAACCGGTCCAGCACCTCACGAAGCTCGTGCTCGAGCACGAACGGGTTGTACTCGGCGGTTTTCACGCCCATCAGGAGGCAGTTGAACGCGGCGATGTCCACCCCGGTGGAGTCGATGCCGCTCTCGAGCGCCTGCACCAGCGTCGTACCCGAGCCGGCGAACGGGTCCAGCACCCGTCCGCCCGTCGGCACGTGCCGGCGGAAAAGCTCCTCGACGAGCTGAGGGATGTACTTGCCCAGGTACGGGTGGAGGCGGTGGACGTGCTTCGTCCGCTCGCGCTCCGGCAGGTCGCGCTCCGACCAGGACAGGTCGAGCTGCAGGCCGGAGTAGAGCTGCTCCTGGGTCGCGCGCATCCAGGACGAGTTCTGCGGCGCTCAGAACGCTCCTCCGATGTGCTCGAGGCGGCCTGCCCGCTCGACGATCACGTCGAAACGGAAATCGAGGCCCCGGAGCTCCGGCCTCGCCCGCAGCCACGCGGCTGCGGCCGCCCTGACGCGCCGGGCCTTCTCGGGCGTGACCATCTCCAGCGGGTCGCCGAAGCCGCAGCCTCGCTTGGCCTTCACCTCGCAAAACGCCAGAACCCGGCCACGGCGCACGACCAGGTCGAGCTCGTAGCCGCCCACCCAGACGTTCGCGTCGAGCACCCGGTAGCCGCGCCGGCGGTACCAGCGCGCGGCGCGCAGCTCGGAGGGGTCCCTAGGCCGTGGCTTCGGCGGGGAGGTACGCGCGGGCACGCCACGACCGGCGATGGATCTCGCAGGGCCCTCGCTCACGCACGACCTTGGTGTGGCCGGGCGTGATGTAGCCGACGTGCGAGCCGAAGCCGTACGCCGGGTAGAGCGCATCCGCCGTGCGCATGTAGCGGTCGCGCGTGACCTTGGCGACGATCGACGCGGCGGCGATCGCGGCGCTCTTGGTGTCTCCGTCGACCACGGCGCGGTGCGCGGGCGCAGACGGCCCGAGCTTGAAGCCGTCGACGAGGCAGACGTCGGCCGGTTGGCACGCCCAGAGCGCGGCGCGCAGCCCCGCCAGGTTGCAGCGGTGCAGTCCCTCGCGGTCGATGACGCCCGGCGGGTACACGTGCACCGACACGCGCTCGGCGCACGCGAGCACGGCGCGGTACAGAACGTCCCGCGTGGCCTCGTCGACCTGCTTCGAGTCGTTCAGCAGCGCGAGCGGCCGCACCTTGTGGTCGCGCAGGCAGTCGTAGTCGAGCAGCACGCCGGCAACGACGAGCGGCCCGGCGAGCGGCCCCCGCCCTGCCTCGTCCGCGCCGGCCACCAGCCGCACACCGAGGCCCCGGTCGAACCGCAGGAGCCTCGGGCCGGTCTTCTTCGCCATGCGTTCGAGAATAGCCCCGGCTCCGGCCCGCGCCGGCAGACGTCACAGTCTTTTCACGCAGGGAGCACACAGTCGACACCGCGAAGACGCAGCGCGACGTGCCAGCGGCCGCCGTAGCGGCGCGCCTCGACCTGGTCGCACGTGTCGGCACGCACCCGCACCACGCAGATGAAGTCCGGCGTGCGTGGATGCAGCCCGCCGATCCCGTTCGAGCAGCTCACCTTGCCGGTGTAGCCGTGCGACGCCGCCCACGCGCGCGCGACGACGACTGCGCGCTCGTGCGCCCGCGTTCCGCAGGCGGTGCACGCAACCGCGATCAGAAGAAGCGCGAGCCCGGGCTTCAGCTCTGGCGGAGCTCGCGGACGCGAGCCTTCTTGCCGACCTTGCCGCGCAGGTAGTACAGCTTCGCGCGGTTCACGTCGCCGATCGCTTGAACCTCGATCTTGTCGATCTTCGGCGAGTGCAGCGGGAACGTGCGCTCCACGCCGACGCCGAACGAGTTCTTGCGGACGGTGAACGTCTCGCGGACGCCGGCGCCCTGGCGCTTGATCACGATGCCCTCGAACACCTGGATCCGCTGGCGGGTCCCCTCGATGACGCGGAAGTGGACGCGTACCGTGTCGCCGGCCTTGAAGCGCGGAACCTCGCGCAGCTGGCGGCGTTCGATGTCCTGGATCGTTGTACTCATGGCAAAGGAGGCCGGAGGCCGTGCGGCATGGTACCGGAAATCCCTAGAAGATCCGGATCCGCTTCGGGGGCCAGTAGATGGCAAAAACCTTGCCGATCAGGTTCCCGCGCGGGACCGTCCCCCACTCCCGCGAGTCGCACGATGAGCTGCGGTTGTCGCCCATGAAGAAGTACCGCCCGGACGGGATGTGCACCGCTTTGACCGTCCGGGTGTCTCGTCGGTCCGGCTTGATGTACGGCTCGTCGAGCTTCTTGCCGTTGATGTAGACGTAGCCATTGCGCTCCGCCCACGTGTCGCCCGGGAGGCCGATCAGGCGCTTGACGAACGTCCCGCCCGCGCCGCAGCGGATCGCTGCGAGCGGCGGCGTCTGGAAGACGATGATGTCGCCGCGCTTCGGGCTCCAGAAGCGGTAACAGAAGCGGCAGGCGAGCACGCGGTCGGAGAAGCTCGCCTCGCACCCGGCGTCCGGCGCCGCGCAGTGGAGGGTCGGCTCCATCGAGCTCGACGGGATCCGGTACGGGTTGACGACGCCGATCTTGATCCCGATGACGATCGCGATCGCACCGAGGATCGTCACGAGCCAGTCGATCGTGAGGCGGTAGCCGCGCGGCAGGCCGTGCGTCAGGCGGTCGATCGGGTTTCTCAACGGACGTGCTCCCTTCGCCAGGATTCAATGCGTGCGTGATCGCCTGACAGCAGCACGTCCGGAACGCGCCACCCTTCGAACTCCGGGGGACGAGTGTAGTGCGGATACTCGAGGCCGCCGGAGAGTTCTTCGGAGAACGACTCGATCTCGCCGGAGCCCTCGCTGAGCGCGCCGGGCAGACGCCGGGCGATCGCGTCGACCAGCACCATCGCCGGCAGGTCGCCGTTGGAGAGCACGTACGGGCCGATCGACACGGCGTCACTCGACAGGTGCTCGAGGACACGCTCGTCGAAGCCCTCGAAGCGCGCCGACAGAAGCGTCACGCGCTCGTGGGTGGCGAGCTCCTCGACCACGGACTGCGTCAGTTGCCGGCCCTGCGGCGTGAGCGCGATCACCGGATGGCTCGGCCGCTCCTCGTACACCGCGCCGAGCGCCGCCGCGACCACGTCGACGCGCAGCACCATGCCAGCGCCGCCGCCGTACGGCTCGTCGTCCACCTGGCCGTTGCGCAGCGGCGTGAAGTCCCGGTACGAGAACAGGCGGAGGTCTAGCTCGTCGCCGAGCACGGTCGCGACCGGGCGCTGCTCGGTCAGCCACGCGAACGCGTGCGGGACGAGCGTGAAGACGTCGAGCTGCACTACTCCGCGAATCCTTCCGCGACGACGATGCGCCGCTGCTCGAGGTCGATCTGCTGCACACAGTCCTCGACCATCGGCAGCAGGACGCCCGTGTCGAGCTCGAGCACGTCGTTGGCGACGCCCGGGGTCACGGCCTTCACCGTTCCGAGTGCTCGGCCCGTCTCCTCCGCGACGGCGAGGCCGACGAGCTCGAACGCGTAGTACTCGTCCTCCCCGGTCGGCGGCAGCTGGTCGCGCTCGATTTCGAGGACGGTGCCGCGCTCGACGGAGGGCTCGACCTTGATCACCGGCCGGCCCGACGACGTGCGGTGCGCAACGACCTCGACCGGCGTCCCGCCGGCGAGGAACGAGGCACCCGTCTTCCACCAGCGCCCGTCTTGTGACGGCTGCTCCACGAAGAACGAGCCGTCGATCCCGTGCGGACGGCCGACGCGCCCGATGGTCACTCTCACCGGTTCGCCTCGAAGTGATTGATCGCCTCGTCGCGCGTCACGGCCACCAGCAGGTTCTCGGCAATGAAGGCGTCGCCGCCGTCCCATCCGCTCTTGCGAATGCGGGCGACCGCGAGGTCGACGTCGATCGGCGTGCGCATGAACTGCGGCTCGCCGTCGGTGATCAACGCCCAGAACGCGGCGACCTCGCCTTCGTACGGCATGCCGACGGACCCCGCGTTGATCACGCGCAGGTCGCCGATGCGGCGATCGAACTGATGGTGCGTGTGGCCGATGACGAATGTGCCGCGCTCGCCGAACAACGACACGAGGTCCTCGTCCGGCGTGATGGCCGTCGTCATCGTCGTGTTGTCGGACGGAGTCGCATGGCAATACGCGACGCCGTCGAGCTCGACCGAGAGCGGCAGGTCGCGCATCTCGTCGTACACGTCCTCTCCGTTGCCGCGGATCCAGATCGCGTCGACGGTCCGCGCGAGCGCAACCGTCTCGTCGTGGAACGGCGGGCCGGTGAGATCGCCGCCGAAGACGATCACGTCGGCGTCGACTTCGTTCAGCACCGCCTCGAGCGCCCACGGCATCCCATGGACGTCGTAGAGCGCCGCTACTTTCACTCAGGATCGGCGATGTCGACCATGACGCGGCGACCGTCGCGCGCAGCGCTTGCGCGCACGAGCGTCCGCAGCGACCGCGCGATGCGGCCCTGGCGCCCGATCACCTTGCCGACGTCGTCAGGCGCGACGTGCAACACGAGGACGAGTGCGCCGTCGCGCTCCTCCTGCTCCACGCGAACCGCCTCCGGATCGTCGACGAGCTCGCGCGCCAGATAGGCGAGCAGCTCTGCCATTACCTACTTGGAGATGCCCGCGATCTTGATGAGCTTCGCGACCGCTTCCGTCGGCTGCGCGCCCTTGCCGAGCCAGTCCTTGACCTTCGTCTCGTCGAGATCGATCGTCGACGGGTCGGTCTGCGGGTTGTAGCGCCCGACGATCTCCAGGAACTTGCCATCGCGCGGCGAGCGGGAGTCGGCTGCGACCACGCGGTAGATCGGGTTCTTCTTCGAGCCCACACGCGTGAGCCTCAGCTTGACTGCCATCTGTCTCCTTCTATCTCTTTGTGCGCTTCTTGCGCTTCGAGGAGGCCTTGCGGGACATCGTCGGCCTCGCCGCCCCGGATAGTGCCTGATCGGGCGACAGGGCGGGCATTTTCCCCTTCCCGAACTGCTTCATCATCTTCTCCATCTGCTTCCGCGCCTCGAGCAGCTGGTTGACCTGCTCGACCGTGGAGCCGGAGCCACGGGCAATCCGCTGGCGGCGCTTGCCGTCGATCACGATCGGGCGCGACCGCTCGAGCGGGGTCATCGAGAGGACGATTGCTTCGACCCGTCCCATCTGCGCGTCGTCGACGTCGATGTCGCCGAGCTGCTGTCCCATGCCGGGGATCATCTTCAGGACGCCCTGCAGCGGCCCCATGCGGCGCAGCATCTTGAACGCACGCAGGAAGTCGTCGAAGGTGAACTGGCCGGCGCGCATGCGCTTCTCCATGTCGGCCTGCTCGTCCTCCTCGACCGCCTGCTCGGCGCGCTCGATCAGGGTGAGCACGTCGCCCATGCCGAGGATGCGCGACGCCATCCGGTCCGGGTGGAAGACCTCGAGCGCGTCGACCTTCTCTCCGGTCGACGCGAACTTGATCGGCTTTCCGGTGATCGCCTTCACGCTCAGCGCCGCGCCGCCGCGCGCGTCGCCGTCGAGCTTCGTGAGGATGACGCCGTCGAACGAGATGCGCTCGTCGAACGCCTGCGCGACGTTCACGGCTTCCTGACCGGTCATTGCGTCGACGACGAGCAGCACGTTGTGCGGCTTCGCCTCGTCGCGGACGCGGGCGAGCTCGCCCATCAGCTCCTCGTCGATCTGCAGGCGGCCTGCGGTGTCGACGATGACCGTGTCGAGACCCTCTTCGCGCGCGCGGGCGATTCCGCTGCGCGTCGCTTCGACCGCGTCCTTCGTGTCGGTGCGGAACACCGGCACCTGGATCTGCTTGCCGAGCTGCTCGAGCTGGTCGATCGCGGCGGGCCGCTGCAGGTCTGCGGCGACGAGGCCCGGCTTGCGCCCCTGGTTGCGCAGGAGCAGCGCGAGCTTCGCGGACGTCGTCGTCTTGCCCGAGCCCTGGAGACCGGCGAGCAGGATCACCGTGAACTTGCCGAACGCGAGGCCGGACTCGCCCTCGCCCATGAGCGCCGTGAGCTCGTCGTGCACGACCTTCACGACCTGCTGGCCCGGCGTGAGGCTCTTCAGCACCTCCTCGCCGAGCGCGCGCTCGCGCACCTGCGCGACGAAGTCACGGACGACCGTGAAGTTGACGTCGGCCTCGAGGAGCGCGAGCCGGATCTCGCGCATCGCGCGGGAGATCGACTCTTCGTCGAGCTTGCCCTTCTTGCGGAGGTCGCCGAGGGCGCTCTGGAGCTTGTCGGAGAGGCTGTCGAACACCGGTTGCGGATGGTAGCGGGGGCCTCCTTCCGGAAGCCCCGCTCACGACCCGGTGTTACTTGCCCGCGGCGAGACGCTGTACAGAAGTGAGCACCGGTCAATCGCGCTTCATACGTCCATACAATCGGCCCATGGCCGTGAAGCGCATCAAGCCAAACATCCTGTCGGACGACTTCGAGGGCAGCCGGGCGTTCTACCAGGACGTCATCGGCCTCGGAGGAGGTGACGGCCTCGACTGGATCCTCTTCTTCGGCACCGACGACCCGGCCGTGCAATTGAGCGTCATGAAGCTCGACATCCACGCAAACGTCCACCCCGATGTGTCGATCGAGGTCGACGCCGTAGACGACGTGCACGCCCGCGCGACGGCGGCCGGCTGTGAGATCGTGTACCCGCTCACCGACGAGCCGTGGGGGCTGCGCCGCTTCTTCGTGCGCGACCCGAACGGCACCGTCATCAACGTCACTCAGCACGCCTGATGCCGTACACCGCCGCCGACGACCGCTACGACTCGATGCAGTACCGCCGCTGCGGCCGCAGCGGGCTGAAGCTGCCGGCTATCACGCTCGGCCTCTGGCACAACTTCGGCGGCGATCGCCCGTACGAGACGAGCCGGGCAATCCTGCGCCGCGCGTTCGACCGGGGTGTCACGCACATCGACCTCGCGAACAACTACGGGCCGCCGTACGGCTCGGCCGAGGAGACGTTCGGCAAAGTCCTGCGCGACGACCTGCGGCCGTATCGCGACGAGCTGCTCATCTCGACAAAGGCCGGCTACGACATGTGGCCCGGCCCGTACGGCGAATGGGGCTCGCGCAAGTACGTCCTCGCCTCGCTCGACCAGTCGCTCAAGCGGATGGGAGTCGAGTACGTCGACATCTTCTACTCGCACCGCTTCGACCCCGACACGCCGCTCGAGGAGACGATGGGCGCGCTCGACACCGCGGTGCGGTCCGGCCGCGCGCTGTACGCAGGCATCTCGTCGTACTCGCCGGAGCGCACGCGCGAGGCGTTCGAGATCCTCGAGGCGATGGGCACGCCGCTGCTGATTCACCAGCCTTCGTACTCGATGCTCAACCGCTGGATCGAGCCGGAGCTGCTCGACACGCTCGGCGAGCTCGGCGTCGGCTGCATCGGCTTTTCGCCCCTCGCGCAAGGGATGCTCACCACGAAGTACCTGAACGGCATCCCGGAGAACTCGCGGGCCGCAGAGAACTCGTCGCTCTCGCCGGACCTGATCAACGAGCAGTCGCTCGCGAAGATTCGCGGCCTCAACGAGATCGCGCAGAGGCGCGGGCAGTCGCTCGCGCAGATGGCGCTCGCGTGGACGCTGCGCGACGAGAGGATGACGTCGACGCTGATCGGCGTGTCGAGCGTCGAGCAGCTCGACGACTCGCTCGGCGCTCTCGACAACGTTGCGTTCTCGGAAGACGAGCTTCGTGAGATCGATCAGTACGCGACCGAGGCGGACATCAACCTCTGGTCGCGCTCTTCGGCGCACTGACGGGTCAGGCACGTGCCTGACCCCGAACGCGGGTCGAGGGGCGAGCGGTGGGGTCAGACACGTGCCTGACCCCGCACAGCTCGTCCACAAGTGAATTTGCAGCGGAAAGCGCGGCCCTGGGGACCCGTCGCGCGGGGCGCGGGGTCAGGCACGGGGCTGACCCCATGGTTACCGCGCGAGGCGCATCTCGATCTGACGCAGCGACATCGTCCCGCCGAGTGCGGCAAGCGCGGCGCTCGCGACGTCGCCCTCCGGCACGTTGACGTAGTGCAGCGCCCTGCCGCGTGAGAGCAGCGCAGTTGCCGCATCCACGTTGTCGGCCTGCAGCTGAAGAACGTTGCCGCCCTTGATCAGCATCGCGCCGCCGTCCACCTCGAGCCGCTCGTAGTCCGGAGGAAGCGAGCCGTCGGCGCGCTGCCACGGCACCCCGCTCTGGCCGAGCGGCGACGGGTCGACCTGGCGCGCTTCGACTTCGGGCACCTCCGGCAGCGTCCACACCTCCAGCATGCGTGTCGGCGCGAAGCCGAGTGACTCGTAGAGCTTGATCGCGCGCTCGTTCTGCTCGATCACCTCGAGCTCGACGGTCGGCGGTGCGACCTCGAGCACGGCGTCCATCAGCTTGCGCCCAATGCCCTTGCCGCGATACTCCTTGGCAACCCCGATGCCACCGATCCAGCCGACGTCGCCGCGCACGCCGAGATTGCAGATGCCCAACCCTTCCGCGACCCGCGAGCGCGAGAGGTCGATGTCCCAGGAGTCGACGATGTGTTGCATCGACGCCTCGTCGAGCTGCACGGGCATGAAGTAGTCCTCGTAGCCGCGCGTGAACAACTCCGCAAGCTCGGCCATCGTGAACCGATCCGCGGAGACGATGTTCACGCCGACACCAGCGCCCGCGCGAAGTCCTGCGCATCGAACGGTCGCAGGTCGTCGAGTCCCTCACCGACGCCGACGAGCTTCACCGGCAGCCCGAGCTCGTACGCGATCGCGACGGCAATGCCACCCTTCGCCGAGCCGTCGAGCTTCGTCAGCGCAACGCCTGTCACGCCCACTGCCTCGTTGAACAGTCGCGCCTGCTGCAAGCCGTTCTGGCCGGTCGTCGCGTCGACGACCAGCAGCGTCTCGTGCGGCGCGCCCTCGAGGCGGCCGGCGATGACGCGCCGCACCTTTGCGAGCTCGTCCATCAGGTTCGTCTGCGTGTGGAGACGCCCTGCGGTATCGACGATGATCACGTCGCCGCCGGCACCGACCGCATCGTACGCGACGGCGGCGGGATCGGCCCCGCGCGCGGCCCCGACGAAGGTCGCACCCGATCGCTCCGCCCAGATCTCGAGCTGCTCCTCCGCCGCAGCGCGGAACGTGTCGGCCGCACCGAGCGTCACCGAGCGGTTGTGCTGGCGCAGCTTCTGCGCGAGCTTGCCGATCGTCGTCGTCTTACCTGTGCCGTTCACGCCGACCACGAGCACGACCGACGGCTTGCGGTTGACGTCGAGCGTCGCCGGCTCGCCGAACAGCGAGGCGATCTCCTCGGCCAGCGCGGTGTTCAGATCGGTGAGGTCGCCGCGCGCCTCGAGGCGCCGCACGAGCTCGGCCGTCGCGCGCACGCCGACGTCGGCATAGATCAGGGCCTCCTCGAGCCGCTCCCACGACGCGTCGTCGGAGGGATCGAACGCTGCGACCGCAAGCTGCTCGGTGAGCGCGCGGCGCGACTTGCCGAGCGACTCACGCAGGCGCCCGAAGAGCCCGCGGCGCTCGTCCTCGGTCTCGACGGGCACATCGGTGTCGCCCAGCAGCTCCGGCCAGCTTCTCGCCATGACCGCCGCACGTTAGCCTCGCGGTGTGGACTGGGACGACGTGAGGCGCATCGCGCTCGGGCTGCCGGACGTTGGGGAGGGCACGTCGTGGGGCAAGCCGGCGTTCAAGATCAACAACCGCGCCTTTGTGCACCCGAGCCGCGAGGACGGCGCGATCTTCCTACCGCTCGCGGACGAGGACGCACGCCTACTGATCGCCGCGAAGCCCGAGGTGTACTTCCTGACGTCGCACTACGAAGGCTGGGGCGTCCTTCTCCGTCTCGATGCCGTCGACGAGAACGAGCTCGCCGGCGCGCTCGAAGACGCCTATGCATTCCAGGCGGAGAAGAAGCCGTTGAAGCCGCGGAGGGCCGCCAAACGGCGGCCCTCCGCGTGACACTCACTGCTAGCGCAGCGACAACGTCCAGATCGCACGGCCGTGCGTCCCGGCATACAGCGTCCGGGTCGGCTGGTCGATCGTCAGATCAGCGATCTCGACCTCGGGCAGCCCGTCGGCAACGGGGCGCCAGTCGCCGTCGAACTTGCCGGACTTGCCCGGCGTGTCGGCAAGCACGGTGAAGTCCGTGCCGACGTACAGCGTGCCGGTCTGGTCGTCGCGGGTGATGCTCGTGACCGGAAGGTCACCGAGCGGCCCCGTGCCGTCGTCGATGTCCGTCCACGTTGCCGTGTTCGTGGTCGCGTTGTAGTCGACCTGGAACACGTGGCCGGGAGTCGTCGGCGTATTCGCGTTGTAGCCCGTGTACGTGATCCACGCCCGATTCGGGTTCTTCGGATCGATGACGATGCCCGACACGAACCGCTGCGGTGCAGCCGACGAGCTGCTGTCGATGCGGTGGAACACGACCGTGCCGGCGTCCGCAGCGTCAGCGTTCTGCGAGACGAACACGCGGCCGGTTGCGGTGGCTGCCCAGAGCGTGCTGTGGTCAGCCGCCGTGCGCTGGATCGCCACGACGTAACCACCCGAGCGGTCAGCACCGTACGCCGGCCCGGTCAGGTCGCTCGGGCTTCCCGGCCCGCCGTTGCCCGACGGATCGCCGAGCGGGACGAAGTCACCGCAGCCCGCCTGCTGGAACGACGTGGTGAACTCGGGGCAGTTCGCCTCGAGTGTCGCCTGGTCGCCACCGAAGTCCTGCGTCCGCCAAACGGACTGCAGGCCGACGAACGACGTCCCCGAGACGACCGGGTCGCCGAGCTGCGGCTTGTAGAACGCCGACGCCTCGCCGGAGTTGGCGAACGTCCCCGACGCAATGACCCACTTCGTCGGATCGCCGTTCTCGAAGTTGACGTCGGTGGCTGCTCCATAGAACTCGTTCATCGACCACGACTTCACCTTGGCGTCGAATGCCGGCACGCCGCCGTCGCCGTAGATCGTCTGGCTCCAGGCGGTCTGGCCGGCCTTGCCGAGCCAGGTGCCGTTGTCCTGCGTGCCGCCGATGATCTTCTCCGGATCTCTCGGATTCGGGACGATGCCCTGGAACTGCAGCGTCGACAGACCCTGGTTGAGGGTCGTCAGCTTCGTCGGCACTGCCGACAGCAGCTCGAGACACGTGGTCGAGTACGGCCCAAAGCCACTCGGGCAGTTGCTCGACGTGTCGGTCAGCTGACCGCTCGACCGGATGACGCCGCCGTCGCTGCCTTCGAAGAACAGCAGCGGGTTGGCGGGATCAGTCGTCAACGCGTGCTGGTCCGGGTGCGTGCCGGTCGTCGGGTTCGCAGCGTCACGCGTGACGTCCGACCAGTGCGCGCCCGCGTCCTGCGAGAGCAGGATGCCGCGGCCGTTGTTCACGCCGTAGCCGTACAGGTTGTAGTCGAACGACCCGCCGACGTAGACGTCGTCCGGATGCCCGGCCGGCGACACGACGTAG
>DASZBP010000290.1:0-16318 GCA_035943915.1 Gaiellaceae bacterium
CGCCGTCTCGGAGGCATATGGTTGTCAGACAGCCGAAGCGGACTCCTCCTCTACGCCAAGCATCTTTGGTTGACGCGGACGCGGTCGCTTTCCCGGACCACCCACGAGGTGTCGGAGGAGACCGCATGAGCGGGGATATCAGCGGTGACCGTGCCGGGCGCAACGAATCGCTGTATCGGTCGGCGAACGAGGCGCTGAAGCCGGTCAACGAAGCCGGCGAGCAGCTCGGAGGTGCGTTCAGCGAATGGATCTGCGAGTGCGCCGATCCCGAATGCGCGCTGCGTGTGCTCGCGACACTTGCGGAGTACGAGCTTGTCAGAGCGAATCCGCGCGCGTTTCTCGTGCGCGAAGGTCACGTGTATCCCGAGGTCGAGCGTGTCCTCGAGCTGAACGAGCGCTTCACCACGGTCGAGAAGCGCGGCGACGGCGGGCGCGTCGCCGAAGAGCTCGACCCGCGCTGACCGCGCGATGAGTTCGGCGCCGCTCGGCCGTCTGAGCTGCAAATCGAACTGAAAGGAAGCGCCGATGCAGCCGCCGGAGAGTGACCTCGACCCGCGATTCAGTGACCGGGACGCGGTCGCGGTCGAGTGGGAAGAGACGCAACGCGTGCTCGACGACGCCGAGCTGTTCTGGATCACGACCGTCAGGGCTGACGGCCGGCCGCACGTGACGCCCCTCGTCGCCGTCTGGCTCGACGACGCCATTCACTTCGCCACTGGCGCTCACGAGCAGAAGGCCGTGAATCTGAGAACCAACCCGAACGTGATCCTGACGACCGGGTGCAACGCATGGGAGCGAGGGCTCGACGTCGTCGTCGAAGGGGAAGCCGAACGGGTGACGGACGAGCGCCGCCTCGCACAGCTCGCAGAAGCGTGGCGCGCGAAGTGGGACGGCCGGTGGCGGTACGAGGTGGAGGAGGGAAGCTTCCGTCACACCGGCGGGAGCAACGCCGTGCTCGTCTTCGCGGTGCAGCCCGTCAAGGTCTTCGCGTTCGCGAAGGGCACATTCGGCCAGACGCGCCACCGGTTCCCGGCGTAGGACACGCAAGCCTGTTTGCGGCGGGCTGTCCGACCGGTGCATACATATGATGGTTGTATGAGTGCGCCGAAGCCTGCGACGAGGCCGTTCATCGCGCGCGACGGGACCGGGTCGTGGCGTCCCGGGCGCCTCGCGTCCGTCGTCGTCGACGCGCTGGCGCACGAGATCGTCAGCGGCCGCCTCGCCACCGGCGACGTGCTGCCCACCGAGCCGGTCCTCTGCGAGCGGTTCGGGTTCAGCAGGACGGTCATTCGCGAAGGTGTGAAGCTGCTCGAGGAGCGCGGGCTCGTCCTCGTCGAGCAGGGGCGGGGCACGACCGTCCAGTCGCGGGCGGCCTGGAACATGCTCGACCCGCTCGTCATCCGGACCGCGCTCGAGCATGACGACGACATGTCGATGCTCGATAGCCTCGTGCGCGTGCGGCGCGTCCTCGAGGAGGACATGGCGCACGCCGCCGCCGCGCGACTGACCGACGCGGACGTGGAGCGGCTCGTCGAGTGCATCGACGCGATGAGCGACAACTTCGACGACTACGAGCGCTTCCGCGAGGCCGACCAGGAGTTCCACAAGACCGTCATGAGCGCCTCCGGGAACGAGGTCGGCCTGACGATCGTCCGCACGATCCACCGGCACACCGGCGGCACGCCGCCGATGATCGCGCGGGCCGGCTCGTCGCGGGAGCTGCTTGAGCGCACGGTCGACGACCACCGGGCGATCTACCACGCGCTCGTCGAGCGCGACGGCGAGGAGGCCGGGCGCCTGATCGCCTCGCACATCGAAGGGGCCTGGGCCGAGCGCAAGCGCGCCGCCCGCTCTTGACAACATTCATCATTCGTATGATGATCTTCCGCGATGCGGATCGCGGCACTTGAAGTCGACCTGATCGACACGTCGCGTGAACCTGATCGGCGACCATACGGACTACAACGACGGGTACGTCCTGCCGCTCGCGATCGACCTCGAATGCCGGGTGGTGGGACTGGTGACCGGCGGGTCGCTCCGCCTCCGCTGGCGGGAAGAGGATGCCGACCGGCTCGCGATCGCCGTGCGCGAGGCGCTCGCCCGACGCGGCATCGACGGCGTGGGGATCGATGCCGAGGTCACGTCGACGGTGCCGATCGGCCGCGGGCTCTCGTCGAGCACCGCCGTCGCGGTCGCACTGGCGACGGCGCTCTGCGCCGCCGCGGGCATTTCGCTTCCCGCGCGTGACCTCGCCGAGGCGTGCCGCGAGGCCGAGATCGCGGCGACCGGCGTCCCGATCGGGATCATGGACCAGGTCGCGTCCGTGTCGGGCCGTGCCGGCCACGCGCTGCTGCTCGACTGCCGCACGCACGAGATCACTCCGGTGGCGCTGCCCGAGCGCATCGAGGTGGTCGTCGTCGACACGGGTATCGAGCGCCGCCTCGAGAACAGCGCGTACGCGGAGCGGCGCGCGGGCTGCGAGCGCGTCGCCGCGTCGCTCGGCGTGCGCGCGCTCCGCGACGCCACGCTCGAGCAGGTCGCCGGCGATCCGTGGGCGCGGCACGTCGTCTCGGAGAACGCGCGCGTGCTCGAGGCGGCGCAGGCGCTGCAGCGAGCGGACGTGGCCACGCTTGGGCGCCTGATGGTCGAGAGCCACGCGAGCCTCCGGGACGACTTCGAGGTGTCGACGCCGGAGATCGACCGGCTCGTGGACACGGTCATTGCCGCGGGCGCGGCAGGCGCACGCCTGACCGGCGCGGGCTTCGGCGGGTGCATCGTCGCCGTGGTGGAAGGCGATGCACTTGGTGCAGTCAGCGCCGCGGTGCCGCACGCGCTGCGTGTACGCGCCGTCGATGGGGCCGGGCCGATTCCGTGAGCCGCGTCGGCAACGCCCTGCGGCTGGTGGTGCTCACCGTCTTCGGCATCTTCTTCGCGGGACCGCTGGCCTGGCTGGTGCTCGCGCCGACGAAGACGGACAGGCAGATCACCGGCGAGTGGCCCTTTGCGTTCGGCAGCTTCGGCAACGTTGCGCGAACGTGGTCGCAGCTCGACGGCTTCGCCGACCATCTCTTCCGCCGCTGGATGGAGAACTCGCTGATCTACTCGTTCTCGGCGACGCTCCTCGTTCTGCTGACGGCGGTGCCGGCGGGCTACGGGCTCGCGCACGGCCGCTTCCCCGGTCGACGGCTCGTCCTCGCCTTGACGACGATCGCGATGACGTTGCCGGTGACCGCGCTGGTGCTGCCGACGTTCCTGGAGCTGAACGCGATGCACCTGCTCGGCTCGCCGCTCACGATCGTCCTGCCATGGGCGTTCTTCCCGTTCGGCGTGTTCCTTGCGTACCTCTACTACGCGACGGCATTGCCGCCGGTGCTGCTCGACGCCGCGCGCGTCGACGGCTGCGGCGAGTGGGCGACGTTCCGCCTCGTCGCGCTCCCGCTGGCGAAGCCCATCATCGCGCTCGTGTTCTTCTTCAGCTTCGCTGCCGACTGGACGAACTTCTTCCTGCCGTACGCGGTCCTGCCCGATTCGTCGCAGTACCCGGTCGAGGTCGGGTTGACCGACATGTTCGTCGGCGGGTCGAAACCCGTGCTCGCGCTCGCGGCGCTGATCGCGACGCTGCCGCTCGCCGTCGTCTACGCGGTCTCGCAGCGCGCGATCGTGCGCGGCCTCGTGAACGGCGGGTCGACCGGCTAGCGCGCGAAGAACGCGACCGTGTCGGCCACGCCCATGTCGAGCGGCGTGACGGCCTGCACACCGAGCAGCGCGTCGAACGGCGCAGCGGCGACCTCCTCCGGGAACGGCAGGACGCCGCCGTCGACGGTGATCCGCGCGGTGCTGCCCGGGGCGGCGCGCTCGATCGCGGCGACGATCTCGTCGACCGTCGCGTGGACGCCCGGCGTGTTGAGCACGTGCGCGCCGTCGACGGTCGCCCGCGCGGCTGCGACGAAGTACGCGGCGACGTCCGGCGCGTACTGCAGCTGGGCGCGTCCGCGATAGCCGATCGTGAACGGCTCGCCGAGCGCAGCGGCGCGCATCGCCTTTGTCGGATCGGACGTCAGGCCCTGGTCGCGTCCCGGTCCGTACACGACGTACGGCCGAAGGCCGATGCTCGGCAGCGCGTGCGACTCCCAGAAGACACGTGCGTTGCCCTCGTTCGCGCGCTTGAAGACGCCGTAGTGCGTGCTCGGCTCCGGCTCGTCGTCCGTGCGACCGCTCGACGCGACCGAGCTCGCGTAGACGAAGGTCGACGCGAGCTGCGCACTCGTTGCGGCATGCAGCAGCGCGACCGTCCCGACGACGTTCACAGCGGCGCCGCGGATCGGGTCGGCGGCGCACGCGGGCACCTGCAAGGCGGCGAGGTGGATGACGTGCGTCGGGTCGTGCGCCGCGAACAGCGCCGCGACCGCATCGCCGTTCGAGATGTCCGCCTCCGCCCACGTCACCCGCTCGAGCTCGCCGGGCGCGAGCAGCGCGCGCACGCGGTGGTCGCTGCCGCCGGCGTCGACAGCGACGACGCCCGCGCCCTCGTCGAGCAGGCGCCGGACGACCCAGCTGCCGATGCAGCCGAGCGCGCCGGTGACGAGGAAGCGGTCGCCGTGGGATTCGTGAAACGTCATATGAATTCTCGCTAGATTCTAGGCCGCCCATGCCCACGTTCCGCTCACGCGCCGAGCTCCACGCCGTCTGGCAGGAGCTCTTCGGCCGGCCGCAGCCGGAGAAGATCGTGTGCGTCGGGCTGAACTATGGCGCGCATTCGGCCGAGCAGGACGTCGAGGCGCCGTCGCGGCCGCTGCTCTTCGCGAAGTGGCCGAACGCGCTTGCCGGCGCCGACGACCCGATCCTCCTGCCGGCGATCAGCTCGCAGGTCGACTTCGAGGCAGAGCTGGGCGTCGTGATCGGCGAGCACGGCGCCGTCTGGGGGTACACGTGCCTCAACGACGTGTCGGCGCGCGACGTCCAGTTCGCCGACGGCCAATGGGTGCGCGGCAAGTCGTTCGACTCGTTCTGCCCGATCGGGCCCGAGCTCGTCCCGGCGGCGGACGTCGGCGACCCGCAGCGGCTCGCGATCCGCGCCGTCCTGAACGGCAAGGTGATGCAGGACGCGTCGACCGCCGACATGATCTTCTCCGTCGCCGAGATCGTGGCGTTCGTGCAGCAGGCGATCACGCTCGCGCCCGGCGACCTGATCGCGACGGGAACGCCCGAGGGGGTCGGCGCGTTCCACGATCCGCCGGTGTACCTGCAGGACGGCGACGAGATCACGATCGAGATCGAACGTGTCGGCACGCTGAACAGCCGCGTGGTCGCCTTGCCACGCGAGGCGTAATCCTTTACTCTTTGAAGTGATGGCCCGCGCAAACTCGATTTCGAAGCTCGTCAAGTTCGCGCGCCCGCGTCCGCGCTAGCCGGCTTCGTCTCCCCGCCCCGCCGGACTAGCTCACATCACAGGCGGGAAATCGGTCTCTACGACCCGCGCTTCGAGCACGACGCCTGCGGCGTCGCGTTCGTCGCCCGGCTCGACGCCGAGCCGTCCCATGAGGTGGTCGCGCTCGCGCTTCGCGCACTCGAGCGCCTCGAGCACCGTGGCGCGGCGGGCGCCGACGCGGACACGGGCGACGGCGCCGGGATCCTCGTGCAGATGCCGGACGCGTTCCTGCGCGCGCAGGTGCGCGACCTGCCGCTGCCCGGCTGCTACGGCGTGGCCGTGTGCTTCCTGCCGACCGACCGCCGGCGGCGGAAGGCGCTCGAGCGGATTCTCGTCGACGCCGTCGTCGCCGAGGGCCAGCGCGTCGTCGGCTGGCGCGACGTGCCGGTCGACGCCGATCGCGCGGGCGCGACCGCTCGTGCATTCGCGCCGCGTATCCGCCAGCTCTTCGTCGAGTCCACGCTCGAGGACGCTGCCGCGTTCGAGCGCAAGCTGTACGTCATCCGCCGCGTCGCCGAGCAGGCCGCCGGGCCGGAGCTGGTGATCCCGAGCTTCTCGTCGCGGACGCTCGTCTACAAGGGGATGCTCACGGCACCCCAGCTGCGCGGCTACTTCCGCGACCTCCGCGACCCGCTGCTTGCGAGCGCGCTCGCGCTCGTGCACTCGCGCTTCTCGACGAACACGTTCCCGAGCTGGGAGCTCGCCCACCCGTACCGCATGCTCGCGCACAACGGCGAGATCAACACGGTGCGCGGCAACGCGAACTGGATGGGCGCGCGCGAGTCGCAGCTCGCCTCCGAGCTGTTCGGCGACGATCTGCAGAAGGTGATCCCGGTCGTCCAGCACGGCGGCTCGGACTCCTCGACCTTCGACAACGTGCTCGAGCTGCTCGTGCTCGGCGGGCGCTCGTTGCCGCACGCCCTGACGATGATGGTTCCCGAGGCGCACCGGCCGGGCGACCTCTCGCACGAGCTCGAGGGCTACTACGACTACCACGGCTGTCTCGTCGAGCCCTGGGACGGCCCCGCGTCGCTGTCGTTCACCGACGGCCGCGTCATCGGCGCGATGCTCGACCGCAACGGGCTCCGACCCGGGCGCTGGCTCGAGACGACGGACGGCTGGGTCGTGCTCGCCTCGGAGGCCGGCGTGTTCGACGTCGCGCCGGAGCAGGTGAAGCGGAAAGGCCGCCTGCAGCCCGGGAAGCTGTTCCTCGTCGACCTCGACCAGGGCCGCATCGTCGACGACGCCGAGGCGAAGGCGACGCTGGCGTCCCGCAAGCCGTACGGCGAATGGTTCCAGCGCGAGTCCGTGCGCCTCGCCGACCTGCCGCCGGCCGCGCCGCGGCCGCTCGCGCAGCCGCTGCGGCGGCTGCAGCTCGCGTTCGGCTACACGCACGAGGACATGAAGGTGATGCTCTCGCCGCTCGCCGCGAACGCGGAGGAGGCCGTCGGCTCGATGGGCAACGACACGCCGCTCGCGGTGCTGTCGAACCGCAGGCCGCTCCTCTACTCCTACTTCAAGCAGCTGTTCGCGCAGGTCACGAACCCGCCGATCGACTCGATCCGCGAAGCGGTGGTGATGAGCGTCCGCACGCTCGTCGGCGCGGAGCGCAACCTGCTCGACGAGACGCCCGAGCACGCGCGGCAGCTCGTCATCGACGACCCGATCCTCTCGGACGAGGACCTCGAGCGGCTGCGCTGCGTCGACACCGGCGTCTTCCGCGCCGAGACGATCGACATCACCTGGCCCGCCGCCGACGGGTGGGAAGGGCTCGAGCCCGCGCTCGACCGCATCTTCGCCGAGGCCGACGCCGCGCTCGCGCGCAATGCGAACGTGCTCGTGCTCTCCGACCGCGACGTCGGGCCGGAGCGCGCGCCCATCCCGTCCCTGCTCGCGACCGGCGCGATCCACCACCATCTGGTGCGTGCGGGGACGCGCTTGCAGGCGGGGCTCGTCGTCGAGTCGGGCGAGCCGCGCAGCGTGCAGAGCGTCGGCGTGCTGATCGGCTACGGCGCCGCGGCCGTCAACCCGTACCTGATGCTCGCGACGCTCGACGCGCTCGACCTGGACATGACACGCGACGAGGCGCGAGTCCGGGCTCGCAAGGCGATCTCGAAGGGCCTCCTGAAGACGATCTCGAAGATGGGGATCTCGACGATCCCGTCGTACTGCGGCGCGCAGATCTTCGAAGCCGTGGGACTGGCGCGCGACGTCGTCGACCGCTACTTCACGGGCACGCCGTCGCGCATCGGCGGCATCGGTCTGCGCGAGATCGCCGAGGGCGCGCTGACGCGGCACGCCCGCGCGTTCGCCGACGACGCGGACGACCTGCTGCCGGTCGTCGGCCTCTACGCGTGGCGCGCGGACGGCGAGCACCACCAGTGGAACCCAGACACGATCGCGAAGCTGCAGCACGCGGTGCGTGACGGCAGCGTCGAGTCGTACGAGGAGTACAGCGACGCCGTGAACAGCGACGCCGCGCGCCGCTCGACGATCCGCGGCCTGCTGCGCTTCCGCTACCCGTCGCAGGGCATCCCGCTCGATGAGGTCGAGCAGGCGTCCGAGATCGTGAAGCGGTTCTCGACCGGCGCGATGTCGCTCGGGTCGCTCTCGCGCGAGGCGCACGAGAACCTCGCGATCGCGATGAACCGCATCGGCGGACGCTCGAACACGGGCGAGGGCGGCGAGGACCCGGAGCGCTTCGCCGACGAGCGGCGTTCGAAGATCAAGCAGGTCGCCTCGGGCCGCTTCGGCGTGAACATCGACTACCTGACGAATGCCGACGAGTTGCAGATCAAGATGGCGCAGGGCGCGAAGCCGGGCGAAGGCGGCCAGCTGCCGGGGCACAAGGTCGACTCCTACATCGCGAGCGTGCGGCTCACGACGCCGGGCGTCGGCCTGATCTCGCCGCCGCCGCACCACGACATCTACTCGATCGAGGACCTGAAGCAGTTGATCTACGACCTACGCTGCGCCAACCCGCGCGCGCGCATCTCGGTGAAGCTCGTGGCGGAGGTCGGCGTCGGCACGGTCGCCGCCGGCGTCGCGAAGGCGAACGCCGACCACGTCCTCATCTCGGGACACGACGGCGGCACGGGCGCCTCGCCGGTGTCGTCGATCTTCCATGCCGGCATCCCGTGGGAGATCGGCCTCGCCGAGACGCAGCAGACGCTGGTGCTGAACGGGCTTCGGTCGCGCATCTGGGTGCAGACGGACGGCCAGCTCAAGACGGGCCGCGACGTCGTCGTCGCCGCGCTGCTCGGTGCCGACGAATTCGGCTTCGCCACCGCGCCGCTGATCGCGAGCGGCTGCGTGATGATGCGTGCCTGCCACCTGAACACGTGCCCGGTCGGGATCGCGACGCAGGATCCCGAGCTGCGCAGGCGCTTCAAGGGCAAGCCCGAGCACGTCGTCAACTTCCTCTTCTTCGTCGCCGAGGAGACGCGCCGCATCATGGCCGAGCTCGGCATCGCGCGCTTCGACGACCTCGTCGGCCGCGTCGACCTGCTCGAGCCCGACCGCGCGATCGGCGTCTGGCGCGAGCGCGGCGTCGACCTGGCGAATGTCCTGCGCGCGCCCGACGTCCCGAGCGGCACGGCGCTGCGCCGTACCGAGGCGCAGGCGTCACCGCTTCCGGGCGCCCTCGACCACCGGCTGATCGAGGCCTGGGACCGCGGCGCGCCGCTGTCGTTCGCCGTGACGAACGTCGACCGCACGATCGGCGGGCTGCTCTCGCACGAGGTGACGAAGCGTCACGGGCGCGCCGGCCTGCCGCCCGGCTCGATCCGCGTGCGGCTCTCAGGCTCGGCGGGCCAGTCGTTCGGCGCATGGCTCGCGCCGGGGATCGAGCTCGACCTCGCCGGCGAGGCCAACGACTACGTCGGCAAGGGGCTCTCCGGCGGCGTGCTCAGCATCCGCCCGCCCGACGGCAGCGCCTTCCCCGCCGAGACGAGCGTGATCGCCGGCAACACCGTGCTCTACGGCGCGACTGCGGGCCGCGCGTTCTTCCGCGGCCTCGCCGGCGAGCGCTTCGCCGTGCGCAACTCGGGTGCCGACGCAGTCGTCGAAGGCGTCGGCGACCACGGCTGCGAGTACATGACCGGCGGCCGCGTCGTCGTGATCGGCTCGACGGGACGCAACTTCGCCGCCGGCATGAGCGGCGGCATCGCGTACGTCCTCGACGAGGACGGCCGCTTCGCCGCGCGCTGCAACACGCAGCTCGTCGGGCTCGACCCGGTCGACGCGGACGACGAGACGGCCGTGCGCGCGCTGCTCGAGGAGCACCGCGAGCGCACGGGTTCGCCGGTTGCCGAGCGGCTGCTCGCGGAGTGGACGCCCGAGCGGTTCGTGAAGGTCTTCCCGCACGACTTCAAGCGCGCTCTGGAGGAATGGTCGGCAGGCGGCGTCGGCTTCCTCGGCCGCGAGACGGAAGGAGCGGTGGCGGGTCACTAATGGGCAAGCTGCGCGGCTTCGTCGAGTTCGACCGGCGGGAGGCGCCCGAGCGCGACCCGCGCGAGCGCACCGGCGACTACCGCGAGTTCGTCGGCACGCTGCCGCTCGCCGAGCTCCGCTCGCAGGCGGCGCGCTGCATGGAGTGCGGCGTGCCCTTCTGCCATTCGGGCTGCCCACTCGGGAACCTGATCCCGGACTGGAACGACCTCGTCTACCGCGACCGCTGGCAGGACGCGATCGAGCAGCTCCACCGCACGAACAACTTCCCGGAGCTCACCGGCCGCCTCTGTCCGGCGCCGTGCGAGGCGGCGTGCGTTCTGGAGATCGACGAGGGGCATGCGGTCTCGATCAAGCAGGTCGAGGTCGCGATCGTGAACCGCGCCTGGGAGGAGGGCTGGATCGTCCCGCGCCCGGCGGCTGTTCGGACGGGCCGGCGCGTCGCCGTCGTCGGCTCCGGCCCGGCGGGGCTTGCGTGCGCGCAGCAGCTCGCGCGGCGCGGTCACGATGTGACCGTGCTCGAGCGTGACGAGGCTGCGGGCGGGCTCGTGCGCTTCGGCGTGCCGGAGTTCAAGATCGAAAAGCATCTCGTCGAGCGCCGCGTCGACCAGCTGCGCGCCGAGGGCATCGAGTTCCGCTTCGGCGTGGACGTCGGGCGCGACGTCGACCCGGACGAGCTGCGGGTCGCCTACGACGCGGTTGTCCTCGCGACCGGGTCGCGTGTCCCGCGCGACCTGCCGGTGACCGGCCGCGAGCTCGACGGCGTGCACTTCGCGATGGAGTACCTCTACGCGCGGACGCGCCGCGACGATGCGATCAGCGCTGCCGGCAAGCATGTGGTCGTCATCGGCGGCGGCGACACCGGTGCGGACTGCGTGGGGCATGCGCACCGCGAAGGCGCGGCGTCCGTCACACAGATCGAGCTGCTGGGCGAGCCGCCCGAGCGCCGGCCCGACGACCTCACGCCGTGGCCGCTGTGGCCGATGAAGCTGCGCACCTCGTACGCGCTGAAGGAGGGCGGCGAGCGCGAGTTCGCCATCTCGACGACGCGGCTGCTCGGCGAGGGACGCGTGCGCGAGATCCACTGGGCGCGCAACAGCGGCGAGCCGCCCTTCGCGGTCGTCCCGGGAACCGAGGAGACGCGCCCCGCCGATCTCGTCCTGCTGGCGATGGGCTTCGTCGGCCCGGAGCCCGAGCCGCTCGAGCGCCTCGGCGTCGGGCGCGACGCGCGCGGGAACGTCGCGGCGCCCGCGTACGCGACGTCCGTCGACGGCGTGTTCGCCGCCGGCGACGCGCGGCGTGGTCAGTCGCTGATCGTCTGGGCGATCAGCGAGGGGCGCCGCTGCGCCGCGGCCGTCGATTCGTGGCTGGCGCAGCCCGGCTCGCGCGAGACGAACAGCCCGCGGTCGTCGCGGAGCACCCAGCACGCGTGACCCGGCTGGCCGCCGCGGCTTCGCACGGCATAACCATGCGCCTTCAGCATCGCGGACGCGCTGCCGTAATGGCGGCGGATCGTCGAGTGGCTGGGGAGCCCGGGCGCGCCGGCCCGCAGCTCGCGCACCGTCGGCGTGCGGAGATTCCGCTTGTGGAAGCGGTCGAGCGCGTACGCGACGAGCTCAGGCGTCCAGGCGCTGCCGGCCTTCGACCAGCGGTCACGGAGGCGGATGACGACCACGCCATAACTATACTTATTAAAGTTATCGCGCTCCCTTTCCTTTGGATAGCTTCGCTCCGGCCGGGGGAGTACACTGCCGCGCATGAAGCGGACGATGAACGAGGTCCACGACGCAGAGTGCGCCGTGGCCGCGACCGCCGAGATCATCGCGACGAAGTGGACGCCGCTCATCGTCCACGACATGTCCGAGGGGCCGCGGCGGTTCATGCAGTTGGAGCACGCGTGCCCGGGCATCAGCCCGCGCACGCTCTCAGAGCGTCTCGACACCCTCGAGCGGGAGGGCGTGGTCATCCGGCGGAGCTATCCGGAATCGCCGCCGCGCGTCGAGTACGAGCTGACGCAGAAGGGCCGGGCACTGCTGCCGATCATCCGCGAGATGCGGAAGTTCGGTCACGCCTGGCTCGTCCCGGAGCCGGCGCCGCGCCGCAAGAAGGCAACAGCGCGCCGCTGAACCGCCGGATCGCCGTCCTCGGCGCCGGCACGCTCGGCGAGACCCTGGTCCGTGGGTTCCTCCACTCACAGTGGCGGGAGCCCGCGGACCTGGTCGTCACCGCGCGCCGCCCCGAGCGCCTCGAGAAGCTGCGCGCGACGCACGGCGTCGAGGCGACGTCCGACAACGCGGCCGCGGCGATCGGCGCGCCGCTGGTGATCCTCGCCGTCAAGCCGCAGGACGCGGCGGTCGTGCTCGCGGAGATCGCCGCCGTTCTCACGCCCGAGCAGACGCTGCTCTCCGTCGCCGCCGGCGTGACGACGGCGTTCATCGAGTCGCACCTCGGCGACGGCGCTCGCGTCGTCCGGGCGATGCCGAATGCGCCGTCCGTGCGCCACGAGGGCATCGCGGGCATCTGCCCCGGCGCGCACGCGCGGCCGCACGACCTCGACTTCGCGGAGGAGGCGCTCGGCCACCTCGGCAGCGTCGTCCTCGTCGGCGAGGAGAGCATGAACGCCGTCACCGCGATCTCGGGCTCTGGCCCCGCGTACTTCGCGCTCCTCGCGGAAGCGATGATCGAAGCCGGCGTCCTGCTCGGCCTGAGCCGCGACGTGTCGACGCAGCTGGTCGTGCAGACGATGTACGGCAGCGCGGCGATGCTTCGTGACGAGAAGATGCACCCCGTGCAGCTGCGGGAGGCGGTCACGTCGCCGGCGGGCACCACGACGCGCGCGCTCCGCGAGCTCGAGCAGTCGGGCGTCCGCGCCGCGTTCCTCAACGCGATCCACGCCGCTGCCGAGCGCTCCCGCGAGCTCGGCAGCTAGTCGAAGGCCAGCGCCGCTTCGGCGAGCGCCCGCCGCGCGGCGAGCGCGCGGTTCACCGCGTTGACCACGGCGCGCAGCGATGCAGTCGCGACGCTGGTGTGCAGGCCGACGCCCCAGACAAGGCTGCCGTCGACGTCTGCCTCGACGTACGCGGCGGCGGCTGCGTCCGACGCTGCCGCGAGAGCGTGCTCTTGGTAGGCGCGAACTTCGATGGCGACGCCGAATTCGCGGGCGAAGGCGTCGACGAGGGCCGCGATCGGGCCGTTGCCGGTCCCGCTCACGTCGCGGGCGTGGCCCTCGAGGGAGACCGTTGCCTCGATGCGGTCCTCCGTCCCGCTCGAATGGGTGTACGGGCCGAGCTCGTACGGCGCGGCCACCGCGAGGTACGTGCTCACGAACGCCTCGAGCAGCTCGGCGCCCGTCAGCTCGCCGCCGCGCCGGTCCGCGATCCCCTGCACGACCTGCGCGAAGTCGACCTGCAGGCCGCGCGGCAGCTCGAATCCGTGCTCCGTCTGCATCAGGTACGCGACGCCGCCCTTTCCCGACTGCGAGTTCACGCGGATGATCGCCTCGTAGCTGCGGCCGAGGTCGGCCGGGTCGATCGGCAGGTACGGGACGTCCCAGATCTCGGCGCCGGAGCGCTGTTGTGCGTGCATGCCCTTTCTGATCGCATCCTGGTGCGATCCCGAGAATGCGGTGTAGACGAGGTCGCCGACCCACGGATGACGCGGATGGACGGGCAGCTCGTTGCATGCCTCGACGATCCGCTTCGCCTCGTCGATCCACGAGAGGTCGAGTTGCGGGTCGACGCCCTGCGTCAGCAGGTTGAACGCGAGCGTGATCAGATCGACGTTGCCGGTGCGCTCGCCGTTGCCGAACAGCGTCCCCTCGACGCGGTCGGCGCCGGCCATCAGGCCCAGCTCGGCGGTCGCGACCGCTGTGCCGCGGTCGTTGTGCGGATGCACGCTGAGCGCGATCTCGTCGCGCCGCCTGAGCCTGCGGCCGAACCATTCGATGCGGTCGGCGTACACGTTCGGCGGGAACGCCTCGACCGTCGTCGGCAGGTTGAGGATCATCGGGCCGTCCCAGGTCGCATGCACCGCCTCGCAGATCTCCAGCGCGAACTCGAGCTCGGTGTGGTGGAAGCTCTCGGGCGAGTATTCGAAGACGATCTCGTCACCCGCAAGCTCGCGGATCAGCTCCGTCGCCTTGACCGCGAGCTGGACGACGCCGGCCTCGTCGAGGCCGAAGACCACGCGGCGCTGGGTCGTCGACGTCGAGTTGTAGAGATGCACGATCGCGCGCGGCGCCCCTTCCAGCGCGCGGAAGGTCTCGCGGATCAGCTCCGGCCTGGCCTGCGTGAGGACGGCGATCGTCGTGTCGTCCGGGATCAGGCCGTCCTCGACGAGCAGCCGCACGAAGTCGAAGTCCGCCTTCGACGCAGCCGGGAAGCCGACCTCGATCTCCTTGACCCCGAGCCGCACGAGCAGCTCGAACATCCGCCGCTTGCGCGCGGGGTCCATCGGCTTCACGAGCGCCTGGTTGCCGTCGCGCAGGTCGGTGGAGCACCAGCGCGGCGCGCGCGTCACGACCGTGCTCGGCCAGCGGCGATCGGGGAGGTCGACCGTCGGATACGGCCGGTACTTCCAGTAAGGCATGGCCGTCACTTTCGAAAAGATAGTGACGGCGGGCCTTCGTCGCAACACTTTGTATAGTCGCTTTACGAAATGAAGCTTGACAAGCCAGTGGCTTGTCGGCACACTCGAACGGCGATGACTCGTTCAGCCCTTGTAGTTGGAGCTCCGGTGCCGCGTGCGGCCCGAATGCTCGCGCTCGGGCTCGTCATTCTCGTCGTCGTCATTCTCCCCCTCTAGGGGGGAAATGCACTCACGCGGCCGCTGACGCCGCACACGCCGACCTCAATAGGGGAGTGGTGCGTCCTTGCGCGCTGCTCCGCATCCCTCCATGAAGAAGGAAGTGAGTGCAGTGAACGACACGAAGACCGTTGCATGTCTCGCCGGTGACGGCGTGGGCCCCGAGCTGATGGCTGCGGCGGCGCGCGCTCTCGACGGCGTCGCGCGGCTGCACTCCCTGGAGGTCGCGGACGTGCACCTCCCGTTCGGTGGCGAGGCAGTCACCCGCTCCGGCCACGCGCTGCCGTCGCTCACCCGCTCCGCGTACCGCGACGTGGATGCGATCCTCGTCGCGTCGCCGCGCGAGCCGGCACTCGACGGCGTGAAGGCCGATCTCCACCTCTCCTGGCGCATCGCGCGCGTGCATTTCGGTGCGAACCGCGACGTCGTGTTCTTCGGCGCCGTCGACGCGGCGAACGACGGCAAGGCGATCGCGCGCGCGTTCACCTGCGCGGCGTCGCGCCGTGGGCGCGTCGCCTGTGTCGGCGCGTGCGCCGCCTGGCGCGACGCCGTCGAGCGCGAGCGCAGCCGTTGGGGCGGGCTGGACGTCGTCGAGCCCACGCTGGGCGAGGCGCTCGTCGGGCTGAAGGAGGACCCCGCCGGCTTCGATGTGCTCGTCAGCGAGTCGCACCTCATGACGCCGCTCGTCGACGCTGCAGCGCACTTCGCGGAGTCGAAGACGGCCGTCGCGCACGCGTGGCTGCCCGACGACGGCCCCGGTATCTTCGTCCCCGGCAGCACCGATGCCGACGAGCACGGCGGCTTCGGCGTCGCCGACCCGACCGCGATGCTCTTCACCACGTCGCTGCTGCTGGCCGAGGGCCTGCGGCGCCGTTCGGCGTCGCGCACGCTCGAGCGTGCGGTGGGCGAGGCGATCGACACCGACGCGAGCCGCGAGACGCGCCCCTTCACCGACGCGGTGCTGGAGCTGCTGCCGCAGGCGCGCACCGACATCGAGCACTTCGAGGGCGCATGGCGGTGATCCTCGGCTCCGACGCGATCCTCCGCTGCCTCGAGGCGGAAGGTGTCGACGTCGCATTCGGCATCCCCGGCGGCGCGATCCTGCCGACGTACGACGCGATCGCGCGCGGCACGACGGTGCGGCACGTGCTTGCGCGCCACGAGCAGGGCGCCGGCCACATGGCGGAGGGCTACGCGCGCGCGTCCGGCCGCGTCGGCGTCACGATCGCCACGTCGGGGCCGGGCGCGACCAACCTCGTCACCGCGATCGCGGACGCGTGGATGGACTCGACGCCGCTCGTCGCGATCACCGGCCAGGTGCGTTCGGGCCTGATCGGCACCGACGCGTTCCAGGAGGTCGACATCACCGGCATCTCGATGCCGGTCGTCAAGCACTCGTGGCTCGTGCAGGACGTCGAGGAGCTGCCCGGCGTGATGAAGGCGGCGTTCCACGTCGCGCGTACGGGCCGGCAGGGACCGGTGCTCGTAGACGTCGCGAAGGACGTGCAGGAGGCGGCGTTCGAGTTCGCGTACCCCGACGAGGTCGACCTCCCCGGCTGGCGCCCGCCGACGAAGGTGCACCATCGCCAGATCGCCGAGGCCGCGAGGGCGCTTGCCTCTGCGCAGAAGCCGATCCTC
>DASZBP010000291.1:0-3132 GCA_035943915.1 Gaiellaceae bacterium
ATGCGGTGAGCGCAGCCGGATCGGCGCCCGGAGCCACCGTCAGCTCGAGCGACGGCGACGATACCGCCTGCAGCTGCGCCACGAGCGTCGGGTCGGCGACGGTCGCCGCAGCCGGCCACGTCGCCAGGACGCGCGTGCCAAGCACAAACGTCGGCCCCGCAGGCCCGGAAGAGACCGCGCGCGCAGCGGACGCCTTCTTCGCCGTCACGCGCACGATCGGCAGCGCGTCGAACGACGCAGAGTTGCCGGCCCAGTCGGTCGCGTGCAGCTGCACGCCGTATGTCCCCGGGTTCTTCGGCTCGCCCCACGCGAGCGTGTGCCAGCCACCGTTCAGCGTGAGCCACTTCGCAGGCCCCGCACCGCTGACGACGTGCACGCGTGCGGGCTTCGACAGCCAGAAGCGCAGCGAGCCGAGCCCGCCGTTCGCGACCATGAATGCCGGCGGCTGCTTCTGGTACGCGGCGATGCGCGTCGAGGCGGACGCGAAGCGCGTGTCCTGCGGCGAAAGCTTCTTCAGCAGTGCGACGACGAACTGCTGGTAGTCGAGCGGCGAGGGCGTCCCGTCGAGCGAGTAGTACGTCCAGTAGCCGGTGTCGAAGCGGCCCAACATTTCCGCTGCAGATGTCTTCATGCGTGACGCGAGCGCGGCAGCAGAGGAGTCCTCCGCGTTGCCGGCATACGCCTCGAGCGACAGCACCGCTTGCAGCTGCGCGTTCAGCACGGGCAGCGAGCTGAACGCGTAGAGCTTGATCCACGGGCCTGCGGCGACGCGCGTCAGCAGCTTGCGCGGGATCAACCGGTACGACGCCTGCGCCGTGCGCATGTACGCGGTGGAGCGGTCAGGGACGAGCTGCGCGGCGCGGCTGAACGCCTGCGCCGCGACCGCCTGTGCCATGCCCGACAACCACGGCGCCTGCCCGCCGTATGAGAACTCGTACTCGAAGCCGATGCCGCCGCCGGTCTGGTACACGCCGCGCGCGATCAGCGCGTCGGCCATCGTGCGCGTTGCGTCCTCGTCGCTCGCTGCGACATGCGCGTTCAGTGCGCCGAAGTTGGCAAGCGGATGGAACTCGAGGCACCGTCCGGCGAAGTAGCGGTAGACGAGGCCGTCGTCGTCGGTGATGTCGGTCTTGTCGGCGGGCGCGTAGTGCTTCGAGAAGTAGTCGTCGTTCGCCTTCAGCTGCCCGATGAGGATCAGCGTGCGCGGAAGCGTCAGGCGGTGATCGAACGCGGCGAGCTCTTCGAGCGCAACGGCGACATGCTCGCGGCGGCCGGACGGCAGTACGCGAACGAGATGCACAGCACGCTCGATCTCCGTGCGCGCGACGGTCTTCTCGGAGCCCGCGATCGGCGCATGCTTGATCGCGTCGAACGCGAGACGCTCACCCGCGACAGCTGATGTCGCCGGCGAAGCACCTGCGAAGACGAGCACTGCCGCGAATGCGGCAAGCAGTGCCGTGAACCCCCTCACGAGAAACAGGATGCCCACGAATCGCACGAACCGCTACTTCGTGCGTTCCCGCTCCCACTGTTCCAGCAGCTCCGCGACGTGATGGAGCTGGGCGTCGCTGAACGGCATTCGCTCCACGACCCGCCGCGCCTCGCGGGGGTCGTCGTTGGCGATTGCGGCCTCGAGGCGCTCGCGGTCAGGCGTGCGCTGGCGCAGCTGGCGCCGCAGCCACCGCCGTAAAGAGACTGTCGCCGCCGACGTGGTCACGACGCCGCCCACGGTACCCTCCGCTTCGCGCCCCCATCGTCTAGTGGCCTAGGACTCCGGCCTTTCACGCCGGCAGCACGGGTTCGAATCCCGTTGGGGGTACTGTCGTCCGACACCGCGGCTTGAATCCGCGCCTCAACCCCTACGAATCGAGGAGTTACCAGTGGCTTTGACCCAGTCCCAACTCGCCGAGGCCGTCGCCGAGCGCGCGGACATCACCCGCGCACAGGCCAAGACCGTCCTCGCTGCGCTCGAGGAGGTCGTGCTCGACGAGATCAGCAACGCCGAGAAGGTGAAGATCGGCAACCTCGTCCAGCTGACCGTCCGCGTCAAGCCGGCGACGAAGGCCCGCCCGGGCCGCAACCCCGCCACGGGCGAGGAGATCACGATCTCCGCGAAGCCCGCCTCGGTCGACGTGCGCGCACGCGCGCTTGCGAAGACGAAGGCCGCACTGCCGTCCGTGCAGAAGGCCAAGAAGCGCCTCGGCGCTTAACCCGTCGCGCCTTGGCGGCCCGGCGGCGACGCCGGGCCGCTAGCGGGCGAACGCCGCGCGCACCGACTGCTTCAGCGACTTCGTCGAGGCGAGCACTGCACTCGGCTCGTAACCGCAGTGCGCCATGCAGTTGTCGCACCGCTCGTCGTTGCCGCGGCCGTACTTCGACCAGTCGGTCTCCTCGATCAGCTCCTTGTACGACTCCGCGTACCCGTCGCTCATCAGATAGCACGGCCGCTGCCAGCCGAAGATCGAGTAGCTGGGGATGCCCCACGGCGTGCACTGGAAGTCGACCTTGCCCTCGAGGAAGTCGAGGAACAACGGCGTGTGGTTCAGGCGCCACTTTTTACGCTTGCCGTCGGCGAACGCCTCGCTGAACAGCTTGCGCGTCTGGGTCACGCCGGGGAAGTGGTCCTGGTCGGGCGCCTTTTCGTAGGCATATGCCGGTGAGATCTGCATCTTGTCGACCTTCAGCTCGTCGTTCAGGAAGTCGAGCACGTCGCGCACCGTCTTCGGCGTGTCGGTGTTCAGGAACGTCGTGTTCGTGTTCACCTTGAACCCGCGCGACTTCGCTTCCTTGATCGCCTCGACGCACTTGTCGAAGATGCCGTCGCGCTCGACGAATTGATCGTGGCGCTCGCGCATGCCGTCGAGGTGGACGACCCACGTGAAGTACGGCGACGGCTCGAAGTTGTCCATCTTCTTCTTCATCAGGATCCCGTTCGTGCAGAGGAAGACGAACTTCTTCCGCCTGATCAGCTCCGCGACGAGCTCGTGGATCTCCGTGTGCACCAGCGGCTCGCCGCCGGCGATCGACACCATCGGCGCGCCGCACTCCTCGATCGCGGCCAGCGCGCGGTCGACCGGCATGCGCTGCTTGAGGATGTGCTGCGGGTACTGGATCTTCCCGCAGAACGAGCAC
>DASZBP010000292.1:0-4205 GCA_035943915.1 Gaiellaceae bacterium
CTTCACCGACCTCGACCGGATCGAGGGCTTCGGCGAGACCGCGGCAGCCGCTGACGGCGGCGGCGGTGCCGAGCCCGCGCTTGCCCACGGGATGGAGAACTTCCCGATCGAGGAGCTCGAGCTCGGCGTCCGCTCGTACAACTGCCTCAAGCGCGTCGGCATCGAGACGATCGGCGATCTCGTCACGAAGACGGAGAACGAGCTCGCGGCGATCCCGAACTTCGGCAAGAAGTCGATCGAGGAGGTCAAGGAGACCCTGCAGCAGCACGGGCTCACCCTCCGCGGCGGCTCGCTGAACGGGACGGCAGAGGTCTAGGGAGCTCGTCATGCGCCACGCACGCTCAGGGAAGAAGCTCGGCCGCGACTCGGCACACCGCAAGGCGCTCTACTCGAACCTTGCCGGCGCGCTGATCGAGCACGGCCGCATCAAGACGACCGTCACGAAGGCGAAGGCGGTGAAGCCGTATGCCGAGCAGATGATCACGCTCGGACGCCGCGGCGATCTTCACGCCCGCCGGCAGGCGACGGCGTTCCTGCGCTCGCGCGACGTCGTGCATCACCTCTTCGCCGAGGTCGCGCCGCGGTTCAAGGACCGCCCGGGCGGCTACACGCGGATCATCAAGATCGGCCCGCGGCCCGGCGACAGCGCCGAGATGGTGTACCTCGAGCTGGTCGACGAGGAGTACGTCGCGCAGCTCCGTGAGGAGCGGCAGACGGCCGTCGCCGAGGTCCCGGACGAGGCCGCCGAAGAGGCGCCCGAGACCGAGGAAGAGGCCGTCGAGGATCCCGAGTCGGACGAAGAGCCGGCCGCCGAAGAGCCTGCAGCCGAAGCCGAGGCCGAAGAGCCCGAGGCAGAGGCCGCACCTTCCGAAGAGGCGTAGCTGCCTGGACGACGAGGCCGCCGTCGGCGACGTGCTGCGGCGCTTCCTGGCGAGCGTGTCGTTCGCGACGGGCTCTCGCCCGTCGTACGACGAGCTGCCGAGCCTGTTCGCGGACGGCGCACGGCTGACGCGGACCGGGCCAGGAGGCCTGAGCTGGACGGTCGACGAGTTCGTCGCCGCACGCTGGGCGGCGTACGACGCAGGTCAGTTGACCTCGTTCGAGGAGACCGAGCTGTCGGCGAAGACCGAGCGGTTCGGCGACGTCGCCCACCGGTTCAGCCCGTACTCCAAGCGGGGCATGACGCCGGACGGGCCCATCGATGCGCGCGGCGCGATCTCCACGCAGTTCGTCCGCACGCCGGACGGCTGGCGGATCAGCTCGATGGCCTGGGACGACGAGCGTCCCGGTGTCGCGTTGCCCGAGCCCGCCTAGGGCGTGCGGGGCCTGTCCGGGGACTGTCCCCGGCGATGTCTGGGCAGGACGAGAACGTGAGGTGGCTCTCCGCAGCCCTGGTGATGGCGGCCTGCGCCATGGCGGTCGCGCATCGCGCACCCGCGCGCATCGCGTACTGCCCACCGCGACCGCCCGACACGTCGCGGCTGATCACCCAGCCGCGATGGCTGTCGCACTCGCTGATCACGGAGTACTTCCCGGTGCGCGAGGCGTGGTTCCGTGGCCCGCTCGTGCATGCGAACGGCGTCCCGGGCCGCCATCGCTACGACTGGCTCTACGGCGCTCACGGCGTCGCGATGAACGGCGAGGGACTCGGAGCCGACGGCCGCTACTACCGCTTCGCCGGCCCGTATGACGACGGCTGGGTGAACGCATCCGGCGGACGCACGTCGGGCTGCTGGACGGGCGTCTGGACGAACGGCCATCCTGCGCGGGTCGCGTCACCGTCCCGTGCGCAGTTCACGCTCGGGCGCAGCTCGTTCCCGTTCTGGAAGACCGTTGCCGTCGACCGTAAGCTCGTACCGACTGGCAGCCGCGTGTTCATCCGCGCGTACTGCGACACGCCGGCGCACGGCTGGTTCACGGCGCTCGACACGGGCGGAGCGATCATCGGCGCGCACTTCGACGTCTACCGCGCGCCCCCGCGAACGCTCGTGCTGCGCGACTTCAAGGATCAGAAGGTCTACGTCGTCCCACCGGGTACGACGGGTAAGCGCCTAGCCTGCTGAGCCGAGCAGTGCGCCGACGACCGCGATCACGGCGCCGCCGATCGAGAACGCGACGAACGAGCGGACGAAGCTCGTCTCGAAGAACTTCCAGCGGATGATCGCCAGACCGATCAGCTCGAACGTGACCACGATCACGGCTGCGATGAGCGCCGCGTGGTACTGCGGGATCAGGAACGGCAGCGTGTGCAGCACGCCGCCGATGAACGTGCCGACGCCGGTGATGATCCCGCGGTGCAGCGGGCTGCCGCGCCCGGTGAGCTCGCCGGTGTCCGAGAGGCCCTCCGAGAACGCCATCGAGATCCCCGCGCCGAGCGCGGTCGAGAGGCCGGCGATGAACGCGGTGTGGGGATGATGCGTGTAGAACGCGATGCCGAAGATGGGCGCGAGCGTCGACAGCGACCCGTCGATCAGCCCGACCATCGCGGGCTGGACACGTTGGAGGAGGAAGTTGTGCTGCTCGGACATGCGAGTAGAGTGTATCCAATCAAGTACAAGTCAGGCGAGCATAAGGCACGACTGACAAATGGCCGCAGGGATGCCTGACGCCCGCCTGAAACTAACGATCGAGTACGACGGCACCGCCTTCTACGGCTGGGCGCGCCAGCCCGGGCGGCGCACCGTCGAGACCGAGCTCCGTGCCGCACTCGGCGGTCTCTACGCGTCCGTAGAGGAGCTCACGGTTGCCGGGCGCACCGACACCGGCGTCCACGCGCTCGCGAACGTCGTCTCCGTCGACGTCGAAGGCGGCCCGCCGCCCGAGCGTGCCGCCGAGGCGCTGAACAGCGTCCTGCCGCTGGACATCGCGATCGCCACGGCCGAGCCCGCGCCCGCCGGCTTCAACGCGCGGTTCGACGCCCGCTCGCGCTCGTACCGCTACCGGATCTGGCGCCGCCGCGAGCGCTCGCCGTTCGAGGCGACCCGCGCGCTGTGGTGGCCGCGCGCGCTCGACTTCGACGCACTGAACGCGAACGTGCAGGCGATCCTGGGCGAGCACGACTTCCGTGCCTTCACGCCCTCGGTGACGAGGCACAGGGTCTTCACGCGCGTCGTCGAGCACGCGCGCTGGGTGGAGGTCGACGAGAACGAGGCGGTGTTCGAGATCACCGCCGACTCGTTCCTGCGGCACATGGTGCGCACGCTCGTCGGGACGATGCTCGAGAAGCGCGAGCTGGCGCCGCTGCTCGACGGGCGCCTGCGCGCCGAGGCAGGCCTGACCGCGCCGCCGCACGGGCTGTACCTCAGCCGCGTCAGATACAAGTAGGGCGTTGCGCTTTCCGGTCGTCCTCTTCGATTTCGACGGCACCATCGTCGACAGCGGCGGGATCATCCTCGCCTCGATGCGCCATGCCACGCGCACGGTCCTCGCGCGCGACTACAGCGATTTCGAGCTCATGGCGAACGTCGGCGGCCCGGGGCTCGAGGCGCAGATGGTTGCGTTCGCGCCGGAGCAGGCCGACGAGCTCGTTCGCGTGTACCGCGAGCACAACGAGTCGATCCACGACGAGCTCGAAGCGTGCCCGGGCATGGAGGGCGTGCTCGAGACGCTGCGGGGTCAGGACCGGCGACTCGGCATCGTCACCGCGAAGCGCCACAAGACGGTGCAGCTCGCGTTCGAGCACCTACCGCTGGCGCACTACTTCGACACGATCGTCGCCGGCGACGACACGCGGGTGCACAAGCCGCATCCCGACCCGCTGCTGCTCGCGCTCGAGCGGCTCGCCGCGATCCCGGGCGAGGCCGCGTACGTCGGCGACTCGCCGTACGACATGCAGGCGGCGAAGGCGGCCGGCGTGCGCGCGATCGGCGTGACGTGGGGCAAGATCCACGACCGCGCTGCGTTACGTGACGCGGATGTGATCGTCGAGACCACGGAAGAGCTCCTTGCCGAGCTCTGACGGCAAACGCATCGAAGAGCTCCGCGGCAACCTCAACCGCTGGCTGCACGAGTACCACGTGCTCGACGAGCCGTCGGTCGACGACGCAACGTATGACCGCGCGTTCGACGAGCTCGTCACGCTCGAGGAGAAGCATCCCGAGCTCGTGACGCCCGACTCTCCGACGCAGCGCGTCGGCGCGCCCGCGTCCGAGAAGTTCCAGAAGGTGCGCCACCTCGTGCCGATGGGCTCGCTGGAGAAGGTCACG
>DASZBP010000293.1:0-4364 GCA_035943915.1 Gaiellaceae bacterium
GAGGCTCGGTAGCGGTCGTGCCGTCAGCTGCTGCGCGGCCGCCGCAGGCGCGACGAGCAGCGCGAACACGAGCAGTGCGCCGGTGATCTGGCTCGTCGCGGCGACCGACAGCCCGAGCAGCAGCACGAAGCCGTACGAGAGCAGCTGCACGCGCACCCCTGCCGCAGCCGCTGCTTCCCCGTCGACGGATGCGTACAGCAGCTGTCGGCCGCCGATCGCGAGGAGCACCAGCGTCAGTGCGCTCACGCCTGCGATCGCTGCGACGTCGCCGTCGGTGATGCCGAGGAACGACCCGAACAGAAGGGACGTCACGTTCGAGAGGAGTCCGTGGTACAGGCTGAGGAACAGCAGCCCGAGCCCGAGCGCGACCGCCTGCACGGTGCCGGTCGCCGCGGAGTCACGGAGGCGGCGGCCGCCGAGCGTGAGCGCGCCCAAGGTGCACGCGGCGAAGTAGCCGACCGCCACCGGCGCGCCGGCGAGTGCCGCGGCGGCCGCGCCCGGAAAGCCGACCATCGCGAGCGTGTGCCCGGCGAACGTCTGGCGCCGGAGAACCATGAACCAGCCGAGCACCGCGCTCGTCACCGCGACCGCCGTGCCGGCCGCGTACGCGTCGACCATGAAGCGATAGGTGAACACTTCAGTGCCGGTGCGCGCCGGTGTCCGGCTGGCCGACGACGACGAGGTGGCCGTCGCGCGTGCGCAGCACCTCGATCGGTGTGCCGTAGAGGCGCGACAAGGTCTCGTCGGCAATCACGTCCTGCGGCACCCCCGCGACAGCGGAGCCGCGCGCGACGTAGACGACCTGGTCGAGGTAGTCGCTGATCGGGTTGATGTCGTGCGCGACGAGGACAACCGCGACGTTCTCCTCCCGGCAGATCCGCTGAACGAGCGCGGCGACGGCATGCTGGTTCGGCAGGTCGAGGCTGTCGAGCGGCTCGTCGAGCAGCAGCAGTCGCGGGCGCCGCACGAGCGCCTGCGCGATCAGCAGCCGCTGCTGCTCGCCGCCCGACAGCCTGCCGAACGGGCGGTGCGCGTAGTGCTCTGCTCCTGCGAGGCGAATCACCTCGTCCACGCGCGCGCGGCGCGGATCGTTGCGCCGCGGCAGCGGCACGCCCCAACGCGTCCCGTCGAGGCCGAGGCGCACGAGGTCGACGCCGCGAACCGGCGCCGTCCCCTCGCCGTGGTGGCGCTGCGGCAAGTACCCGATCTCGCGCTTCGCCGGTGCGGTCACCGACCCGGCGGCGAGCGGCACGAGCCCGAGCGTCACTTTCAGCAGCGTCGACTTGCCGGCCCCGTTCGGCCCGAGGATCGCCGTGAACGTGCCGGGCTCGACGGTGAGGTCGACGTCCTCCCAGATCGTGCGGCCGCCGAGCCGGACCGCCGCGTCGCGCAGCTCGAGCGCACTCATCGCGCGAGCGCTCTGGCGAGGTCGCGTAGCTGGTGCAGCTGCCAGGCGACGAACGTCGGGCGGTCGGGTGTCTCGGTCACGTCGACGACCGGGATGCCGGCGCGACGAGCGTCTGCCGTGAGCTCGCGCATCTCGGGCGTCACGTTCTGCGTGTTCAGGATCCACACGCGGATGCGGTGTTGCACGATCTGCCGGCGTGCCGTGGCCAGGTCGCCGATCGTCGGCTCGGCGCCCTCGCTCACCGCGTCGAGCAATGACCCGGGGGTGAGGAGGCGCAGTCCGAGGGAGCGGGCGAGCGGCGCGAAGATGCTCTCCGACGCCCCCACCGGGATGCCGCTGAACCTCGAACGCAGCCGCGTGACCGCTGCGTCGTACGACGTGACATGCGCACCGAACGCGCGCGCGACCCGATCGACGACCGGCGGGGAGTACCAGAGGTGCGGGTTGCCCGTGTCGCTCGCGCCGACCAGCTTGGCGACGTCGACGACGCGGCGTCCGGACTCGGGTTGTGCCGCGAGCAGCTGAGACGCCCACGCGTCGTAGCCGACGCCGTTCACGATGACGACCGGTGCGGAGGCGAGGGCGCGTGCGTTCGCGGCCGTCGGCTCGTAGTCGTGTGGGTCGACCGCCGGGCCGGAGACGATGCTCGCGGCGCCGGGAACGAGACTGCCCCAGGCGCTCTCAGCCGCGACGACGCGCGCGTGCGGGACGCGCCCCGTGCCGGTGAGCGCCCACGCGCCGCCCGCGACCGTCGCGGCGACGGCCACGGTGAACGCAGTGGCGACGAGCTTCCTCTCCCGGGGACGCACGTTGCGACCGTACCAGAAACGAGACTGATTCTCATTAGCTATTCTTGGCCCAGTGAACGACTGGGCAGAGGCGACACTCGGCGCGCTGCGCCGGCGCGGCAGGCGCAGCGGCGCCGCGCGCACGGCGGTCGTCGACCTGCTCGGACGGCAGACCTGTTGCGTCACTGCGCAGGAGATCTACGACCGCCTGCGCGACGAGCGGAAACCGGTCGGCTTGGCGAGTATCTACCGCACGCTCGATCAGCTGAGCTCGGACGGCTTCGTCCAGAAGATCGAGCTCGGCTCGGGCATCACGCGCTACGAGCCGGTGCGGCTCGACGGCGAGCATCACCATCACCTCGTCTGCGACGACTGCGGCAAGGTCGAGGCCTTCGCCGACGACCGCCTCGAGCGCGCGATCCACCGTGTCGAGACGGAGACGGGGTACCGCGTCGCCGCGCACGACGTGGTGCTGCGCGGTGCCTGCGGCGACTGCCGCTAGCGCTTCGTCGGCGTGTAGCTGATGCGGTCGCCGAGCGCGTTGCCGCATTTGACGAGCGCCGGCGTGCCGCCGCACGTGAAGAGGAACATCTGCGGCGGGAAGGCTGACGGATCACCCTCGACGTCCCAGAACGAGCGCGGCAGCTTGTGCGCGTCGATGGTGCTCATCAGGTACTCCCATCCGTAGACCATGGTGTTCACGCTGCCGTGCCCCACGGGGCTCGCGAGGTGCATCGGCTTGCGCGTCCACGGGTCGTGGTGCGCGACCTCGGTCGGGACGGCGTTCGCGTTCGAGAGATCGAGGTCGATCTCGATAAGCCGGTAGCGGTTCCCGCGGTGGAGCTCGGCCCAGCAGAGGTCATGCTGCGGAGCCGGCTCCGTCAGACAGGTGTGAAAGCCCGTCCAGCCCGCGTAGCTCTCGCTGAGGATCGTGTTGAACACCTCGGTGCCCGACTTCGTGTGGCTCGCGTCCTTGAACACGGGCGTGCCCGACACGAGGATCGCCATTGCGGCAAGGCCGAGGAGGATCCAGACGCGAAGCTTCACCTCCGCGGACGCTATCGCGCCGCCGGGACGTTTTCTAACCCGGGTGTCGCGGGGATCCTCTCCGTAAGCGACAAGGAGGGGTTATGCCGCCACGTGGGGTGAAGAAAGGCACGAAGCGCGCCCGCCAGTACGAGCACATCAAGGACAGCCTCGAGGAGCAGGGCAAGTCCGAGTCGCTCGCCGAGGAGATCGCCGCGCGCACCGTCAACAAGGAGCGCGCACGGCACGGCGAGTCGAAGACCGCGTCGCCCACGTCGACGCGCGACATCTCGTCCGGCCGCCGCGGCGGCCTTCGCTCCGGCACGGACCGCGACAAGGGGCGCACGCGCGACCAGCTCTACAACGAGGCGAAGCACCTGGGGATCGAAGGCCGCTCGAAGATGACGAAGGCCCAGCTCGAGCGCGCCGTCGACCGCAAGAAGTAACCGCAATCGGTGTCTGACACCGAACGGTGTCAGACACCAGGTCCGGTGTATGCGCCCGGCAGGAATCGAACCTGCGACCTTTCGCTCCGGAGGCGAACGCTCTATCCCCTGAGCTACGGGCGCGGGGTTCACCTACTCTAGCCCGGATGGAGCTGACCGCCCGTCCCGTCACCTTGACGCTGGCCGAGACGTTCACGATCTCGCGCGGCTCCGAGGACGAGGCATACGTCGTCGAGGTGGAGATCCGCCACGGTGACGTCACGGGCTGCGGCGAGGCGGCGCCGATCGAGCGCTACGACGAGTCGGCCGAGAGCGCGCTCGCCTGGCTGAAGAATGTCGAGCTTGGCGACGACCCGTTCGCACTCGAGGAGATCGAGTCGCGGCTGCCGCCCGGCGAGCACGCCGCGCACGCTGCCGTCGACGCTGCGCTCTACGACCTGCAGGGCAAGCTCACGGGCCTGCCGGTGCACCGGCTGCTCGGGTTGCGACGCGAAGGACCGCCGTCGTCGTGGACGGTGTGGCTCGGCGACCCTGACGACATGGCGCGCCGTGCGGAGAGAGCGACACAGCGCGGGTTCGAGCGTCTGAAGCTGAAGCTCGGCGGTCGCGACGGCCTCGATGCGGAGCGTGTCGCCGCGGTGCGGGGCGTGACCCACCTGCCGCTGCAGTGCGACGTCAACGAGGCGTGGACGTTCG
>DASZBP010000294.1:0-2442 GCA_035943915.1 Gaiellaceae bacterium
GGAATGATCGGCTTCTCCTCCGAGCGGCAATCTGTGAGATCGCCCGCAGGGCGCCACGAGTACGCCCGGAAGGTTTTTTCGCGTATCGCGCTGGCCACCTCCCGGTCAACGTCCTCGCAACAGTCAGGACAGATCGTGTCCGAGCTCTGCGCCGGGGCGCTACGCCGTTCCGGGAGCCAACCTTGAGTCGTCCGCACCCGAGAGCACCAGGCGCAACGCCGCGTGAACGGATCTGCTCGACGCTCGACTGCACCGGCGCTCATGCATCCGATTATCGCACGCGATAGATGGGCTGTTGGTTACAGCGGCTCGCCCGCCATCCGCAACCAAACAGCCCGGTCCGCCCGCGCAGCTAGAGACCCGCGACCGGCGAAAACCTTGCAACTCCGTTTCGACACGATCACGCAGGCCAGTTAGCGAATGGTCAATGCGGGTAAAAGCCCAGGTTTTGCCGGGCGGTCGCCGCCATGTCCGGCCCGTAGAACTCGCCGCCGGCACCGACGTAGCCGTCGCCCTTCGGGGGTACGTTGCACTGCAGGTGGTAGTTGCCGACGTTCGTGCCGCCGGGAATGTTGCCGTCGACAGCGGTCGGCTCCCAATACCCCTGGTTGGCCAGAACGAGCGCCTCAGCGGCCGGCCACACACCAGGTTCGGTCTGGTAGGTCGAGTAGCAGAGGTAGGCACTACTCACATTCGCCTGAACCGCGAAGGCCAGGACGGTGAGGTTGACGCAGGCGCTCGACGTCCCGCCGCCGAACGCCTGGAAGGAGTATGTGCCGGGTGGGACGGTTGCCGGGACTGGCCCGAAGCTGTAGCGGCCGCTGCCGTCCGTGGTCTGCGTCGGCAAGGCGCCGACGAAGCCTCCGGCGGTGCAGCCCGCGCCGAAAAAGAACGCGATATCCACCGAGGAACCGACGATCGGCACGCCTCCCGGCCCGCTCAACCTCCCCGAAAACGTCACAGGCGCGTTCACAACGACGGGACTCGGGCTCACCGTCAGCGTCAAGGTGTTCACCGCCGCACCTGCCGGACCGACGGCGGCGGCCAGCGCCACCACCGTGCCGATCACAGCGATCACAATCAATTTCCGCACTTCAGTCTCCTTTTAATAGCCGCATTGTCGAGCAGATTCTCACTCGCAAACATACGTCCCCCGACGCGTCCCGCATATAGGCCAACAGACCCACAATCAGAAACTCGAGGCCTAAAGACCCCGCCGGTGAGCTGCCAACGTCACGCACCGCGATTAGGAGAGCAGGGGCCGCCTCCCGACGTGTGCCCCCGCTCCCTTTGTGCCCCCGTCCCAACGGCGGGCATCGCCCCAACAAGCCCGCGCGTCGCCCTCGCATGTTGTCTGCGACCACTGCTTCGCGCAATCACTCGTTCGAGCTATTAAGCTCGAGATTGCTGGCCCTCCGGCAGGCGTGGGGAGCACTCGTTGCGGCGGGTGCCTTCCACGCTTTGCAACTCAGGCGAGGTTCGCGGCAGGTTCCGCGACGCTTTTTGCCATGACTAGCGACCTTGAGGCGGATGATCCGCGAACCAGTTTCTGCGGCGGCCGAGCTCGCAGCCCGTCAAACGCCGAGGCTTGTAGACCCTTAGCGCTCTTCGGGTTCTAATTCGGCCCCGAGTGCCCAGACCAACGCGGCCTCTTCGCGGCGTGTCAGGTCGAGCGGCTGACTTCCGCGCAAGGCACCTTCGTACTGCAGCTGCGCACGCAACGATAGAGCGCCGACACGCACCTGATCCGCCGGTTCGTCCTCCAGCGCACGCAGAACCGAAGCGACCCGCTTCCTCGACAGGGACAGCGTCCGACCGTCCCGCATACACACCATCACGGCTTCAGCCACGCGCGAAAGGTAATAAATGGGACGCTCAACGTGCGGCACTCACTGAACAGCCTCGGAGGTCGAGGCCCGACGGCAGGAAGACGCTACACAAGCGCGACACCGGCGATTAGGGACGTGCCGTCTACCGCCGCTAGTGGTCGTGGTGACCGTAGATCGTCTGCCACGAATCCCAGGTGATCTTCAAGATGACGACCGTGATCACGAGGCCGATGATCGGATCCGCGATCGGGAAGCCGAGACCGACGACCGCGGCGCTGGCGATCACGCCGAGTGAGACGAACCCATCGACACGCGCGTGGTTGCCGTCAGCGATCAACGCCGGGCTATCGAGGCGCTTGCCGCCGCGAAGACGTACCCGCGCTGCAATCTCGTTGCCGATGAAGCCGACCACTCCGGCTGAGGCCAGTATCCAAAGATGGGTCAGGTGCTGTGGGTGGATGAAGCGCATGATCGTCTCGTAGAGCGCGACCGTCGCCGAGACAAAGATGGCGACGACGACGCCGAGGCCTGCCCACCGCTCGCCGCGCGCCGACCGCAGGAAGAACGCGATCCCTAGCGGAATGGCTGTGAGACCGTCGCCGTAGTTGTGGAT
>DASZBP010000295.1:0-3243 GCA_035943915.1 Gaiellaceae bacterium
GGGCCTGGAAGGCCGGGTGGCGAGCGCGGGCACAGCCCCCGGCGGAGCGCGGCTCCGCCGCGCGTGAGCCGCAGGCGGTCGGTGGCGTGAAGTTCGGTCTCGGGCCACGGACGGGGGAGATCCACGAGCTGATCGCCCACGCGGGTGACGCGGTGCTCGAGGTCGCGCGTGCCGTGCAGCAGCGCTTCCTCGAGTGGCCGTCCGGCCCGACGCAGGAAGACGTGAAGCAGCTGGAGCACACGGCGGACGCGGTCGTGTCGCAGCTCATCTCGATGACGAACAGCATGTTCGTCACGCCATACGACCGCGATGACCTGATCGAGCTCGCATTCGTCGTCGACGAGGTCGCGGACGCGGCGGAGAACGCATCGGAGCTGCTCGGCCTCTACGCGATCGAGACGCCGACGCGCCAGGCGTTCGAGCTCTGCGATCTGCTCGTGCAGGCAACGGAGCAGCTCGCCGCGCTGCTGCGCGACCTACGCAACCTCCACGGGGACGCACCGCAGATCTTTGCGATCAAGGAGATCGAGGATCGCGCCGACGACGTCGCGCGCGCCGCGCGCGTCAGCCTCTTCAAGGACGATCGCATCGATCCCGTCGTCGTGATCCGCTGGAAGGACATCTACGAGGCACTCGAAGACGCGATCGACGCCTGCGACACCGCCGCCAGCCGCGTCGGCAACATCCTCGTCAAGAACGCTTGACCAGGATCGCGTAACGGTTCGGTTACGGCTTCGGGAAGGCGTGCGTCCGTAGGGAACACTGGAAGCAGATGGCAACGAAGCCGGCGCCGCTGCTCTGCGAGCTCCACGCCCACACGACGTGGAGCGACGGCGATCTCTCCGTCCGTGAGCTCTGTGATCTCTACGGCAGTCACGGCTTCGACGTCCTTGCCGTCACCGATCACACCGTGCGCGGGCCTGGCCACGTCAAAGCGTCGAACCACGACGAGTACCTGCGCGACGTCGAGCGCCAAGCAGCTCGCGCAGCTGCGCGTTACGGCTTGCTCGTCATCCCCGGCCTCGAGCTGACTTACGACGACCCCGACCCGACCCGCGCCGCCCACGCCGTCGCCGTCGGGCTGCGGCGGTTCGTCGGCGTCGAGCTCGGCCTCGAGCCTGCTCTCGCCGCAGCGCGAGAGCTCGGGGCGGCGCTTGTCGCCGCCCACCCGTACACGCCGGAGCAGGCAGCGGGCACGACGCGGGGCACAGCGGCGTTCGCCGCCCGCGCGGGTGAGCTCGCCCCGCTCGTCGACCGCTTCGAGCTCTTCAACCGCGACACGCTGTTCGGCTGGGTCGCCGCGGCAGGCCTGTCGGGGATCGCGAGCGGCGACTTCCACCGCCTCGAGCACCTCCGCACCTGGAAGACGCTGCTGCCGTGCGCGAAGGACGAGCGCAGCGTCGTCGAGTACCTGCAGTCGAAGCGGCCTGCGTACATCGTGTCGCTCTCAGCGAACGACCTTAGTGCGAGGAACAGCGTGCGCGGGATGTCGGCGAACGACCCGCGGTCGAGCGCCGTCTCGACCGTCCGCGTGCGTGTGTAGGCGCAGACGACGAACGCGAGGCCGAGTAACCCGTAGCCTGCGCCGAGCGCCTCGTACGGCCACTGCGTGGTGTTCGCGACCTCGGGCACCAGGCGTCCGATGCCGACCGCGACGGCGAATGCGGACAGCGCGGTACGCCACCATGCGAGATACGTGCGCTCGTTCGCGAGGCGCGTGCGGCGCGTCGCGTCCTCGACGCCCGTTTCCCTAGCCGGCGGGATGGCTGGCGTCGGAGAACTCGCGGAACTCACCGGTGACCAGGTACACGACCTGCTCGCCGATGTCGACGGCGTGGTCGCCGATGCGCTCGACGCAGCGCGAGATGACGAGCATGCGCAGGCCGTACTCCCGCTCGTCCGGGGAATCGCCGAGAGACAGCACGTCCTCGGTCGCGTGGCGATTCGCGCGGTCGATCAGCTCGTCGAGCTCCACGAGCGTCTGCGCCTTGTCGGCGTCACGCTGTGTGAACGAGTCGAGCGCGACGCGGATCATCTGCTCGGCACGCTGGCCCATGTCCTCGATCGAGCCGGAGATCGAGCTCTCCGTGACGTTGAGGTCGCCCATCAGCTTGGTCAGCTTCGCGACGGTCACGCAGTAGTCGGCCATGCGCTCGAGGTGGAGGTTCACGCGCAAGATGGCGAGGACGAGACGGAGGTCGGCGGCGACCGGCGTCTGTCGCGCAAGGAGTGACTGCACCCCTTCCTCGATTGCGACGTAGCGCTTGTCGACCTCGTCGTCGAAGCTGATCACCTCGTCGGCGAGCTCCTCGTCGCCGCGTGCGAGCGCGTTCAGCGCCGATCGAAGCGCGCGCAGGACGAGGTCGCCCTCTTCCTGCAGCGACGCCTCGAGCTGCGCGAGCTCTTCGGTGAACGTGACGCGCATCAACCGAAGCGACCCGTGACGTAGCCCTCGGTGCGCTCGTCGCTCGGCTGCGTGAAGATCTTCTCCGTCGAGTCGTACTCGACGAGAATCCCGTGCCGCGATCCATCGTCGTGCACGTCGAGGCTGAAGAACGCAGTCATCTCGGCGACCCGCGCTGCCTGCTGCATGTTGTGCGTGACGATCACGAGCGTGTACTCGCGCTTCAGCTCGTGCATCAGATCCTCGATCGCGGACGTCGAGATCGGGTCGAGCGCAGATGCGGGCTCGTCGAGCAGCACGACGTCGGGCTCGACGGCGATTGCCCGGGCGATGCAGAGGCGCTGCTGCTGGCCGCCGGAGAGGCCGAGCGCCGACTTCTTGAGCCGGCTCTTCACCTCGTCCCACAGCGCTGCGCCGCGAAGGGCCTTCTCGACGCGGCCGTCGAGGTCGTCCTTCATGCCGTGGATGCGCAGCCCGTACGCGACGTTGTCGTAGATCGACTTCGGGAACGGGTTCGGCTTCTGGAAGACCATGCCGATGCGCCGACGCACCGCTATCGGAGAGACATCCTTGCCGTACAGTGACTCCCCGCGGTAGGACATCTCACCTTCCAGGCGGGCACCCACCACGAGGTCGTTCATGCGGTTGAATGCGCGCAGCACCGTCGACTTGCCGCTCCCGGACGAGCCGATGAAGGCCGTGATCTCATGCTCGTGCACGGACAGCGTGACGTCCGTGACGGCCTTGAAGGCGCTGTACCAGATCGAGACGTTCTTCACGTCGAAGATGGTCGCGCCCGGCGCTGAGCCCGCCTGCGGCTGGACCGCGAGCTCAGGCAA
>DASZBP010000296.1:0-5017 GCA_035943915.1 Gaiellaceae bacterium
GGCGGGTGCCGCTTCGACCATCTCCGCGACCGTCCGGTCGCGCACGCGCTGACCGAGCGCTTCCGCATCGAGGACGTAGAACGCCTTCGCCTGCGGGCGCTGCGCCGTCGCCTGGACGACGTTCGTCTCCGACCATGAGACGTCGTCACGCGAGAAGAACTCGACGCCGTCGCAGTCGAAGATGCGCGCGAACCGCCCGTACAGCTGCGACATCGACACGAGCTGCGTCTCGTCCCACGCAGCGTCCGGCATGTTGCGGCCATAGAACTCGCCGAGGCCCGCCGACAGCCTCGCACCGCGCTCGCGGGCGAATCGCAGCCCATCGCCCTGCGACCACGGGTTCGCGCGCAGGCGCAGCGACGCAGACGGGTGGATGTGCTCCGCGACGAGCTCGTCGGACGCGGCGAATCCACCGGTCGCGAGGATCACCGGCCCTTCGGGGATCGCCGGCACGCCGTACTGCACGTCGCGCGCAAGCAGCTCTGTCAGCCCGCGCGGGTCGAAGCGTTTCCCGACGGTGTGCGGGTTGCCGGTCTCGTCCCACACCACGGGCGCACCGAGCGACACGAGCCATGCGATTGCATCGTCGAGGCGCTCCCAGACGATCCGCTGCAGCTGCTCGTCGCCGCCGGGACACTCACGGCGAAAGTCGGCCCACTCGCGGTGCCGCCAGACGACGCACGACGAGAGCAGCATCGAGCCGCCTGCGCGAGTGCCCTTCTCCGTCAGCTCGACGTCGCAGCCCAGCTCGCGTAGGCGCGCAGCCGCAACGAGACCGGCCATGCCGGCGCCTGCGACGGCGATGCGCTGGCTCACGTGAGCGAGAACGTCGGCTTGTGCTCGACGTACTCGATGCGCACGCGCTCGGGGCCCCACAGGAACGCCGCGTACGTGTTCGCGGCGTCGACCACCGACTCGACCTCGATGCCGAGCTCCTGCGCCTCGACGACGACCTCGTCCGCCGAATCGACGAGCAGCGCGAGATGGTTGAGGATCGGCGCCCCTTCGCCGGCTCCCTCGTGGAACTCGATGAATGCGCCGCCGACCTCGACTCGGGCCGGCCCGACGCGCTGGAAGCCGAACAGCTCGTACTCGGCGGCGGTCTCCTCCGGGCTGGGCGACCACAGCGCGACGTGGTCGAGGTCGTACTCGACGTCGGTGGCGCCCTCGACAAGCGTGAGCATCAGCCCGCTGCCGGCGTCGAACACCTCCGGCGTCCCCTCGGGGAGCTGCGCCCGGGCGGCGGCGAGATCCGAGACCCGCAACCCCACGTGACACAGCGATGTCGAGCCGGCCGGCGCCCCGTCGCGCGGGTCGAAGAGGGTCAGCTTCCCGCGGCGGGCATCGCTGCCGATCAGCGTGAAGGCGTCCTGCTGGTCGATGACGTGCATGCCTACGTGCTGCTCGAGGAACGCCGCAATCGTGTCGCGGCCCTCGATCCAGTAGGCGACATGGTCGAGAGTCTTTGGCCCCATACATCGAGAGTAACGGCGGAGGCGCGGAATCTGTTCCGCACCTCCGCCGTGGCAGTGCTGCTACCGCTTGCGGCGCGACGCCGTGCGCGACCGGGTTCCGGTCTTGCGCGCGGTCGTCTTCTTCGCCGTCGAGCGCTTTGCGGTCGAGCGCTTGGCGGTTGACTTCCGCTTCGCGGTCGACTTCTTGGCGGTCGAACGCTTGGCGGTCGAGCGCTTCGCCGTGGTCTTGCGCTTGGCGGTGCTCTTGCGCTTCGCGGTCGACTTCTTCGCGGTCGAGCGCTTCGCGGGGCTGCGCTTCGCGGTGCTCCGCTTGGCGGTGGTCCGCTTCGCCGTGGTCTTGCGCTTGGCGGTGCTCTTCCGCTTTGCCGTGCTCTTGCGCTTCGCAGTCGACTTCTTGGCCGTCGAGCGCTTGGCGGTGCTCCGCTTCGCAGTCGACTTCTTTGCCGTCGAGCGCTTGGCGGTGGACCTCTTCTTTGCTGTCGAGCGCTTCGCAGTCGCCTTCTTCGCCGTTGACTTCTTCGCCGTTGACCGCTTCGCGGTCGACTTCTTCGCCGAAGATTTCTTGGCAGTCGACTTCTTCTTCGCACCCGACGAGCTACGGGACGACCGGGACGAGGAGCGCGTGCGGGCCGAGACGGTCCGAGACGTTTGCTCTTCCTCCGTCTGCCCCAACCCCTCCGGACCCCCGGTGGACCATTCGGTGTTGGGCGAGTCGGTGACGGACGTTTCCGTCTGACCGGTTCCGCTCCAATCCTCCTGGGTCATCTACGACCTCCTGGGTCTGAGTTGCGTGGCACGATTCCCTACCACGTTTGCTTTGTACCGTGCAATGCGGACAGCATGCATTGTGCGCACGTTGCTAAAAAGGCAAACGAGATACGGGCAACTTCTTCGGAGTGACTCGCCAGACACCTTCACGCGCTGCACGCGCGTCCCTCATTCAGTCCAGAGGTTGGTTCTGAACGTTGTGCTCGGTTGCGTACTCGTCGACGAGCTTGTCGACGACGGGGAAGCCTTCGCCGTACGCGTAGTTGATCTTCACGAACGGCTGCCACTTCTCCGGCAGCGCGTCCTCGGGGAAGATCGCCTCGACCGGGCACTCCGGTTCGCACGCGCCGCAGTCGATGCACTCCTCGGGGTCGATCACGAGGATGCGGCCGGCCTCGTGAATGCAGTCGACGGGGCAAACGTCGACGCACGAGCGGTCTTTGATGTCGATGCAGGGCTCGCCGATGATGTACGTCACGGCGGCCTACTCTACCGACGCCAGCAGACTGCGAATCAGCTCATCCGTCCGCTCGAAGAGCGCGGATTTCGCGACGACCTGATCGAAGCCCGCGGCGTGCGCGCTGCGCAGCCCAGCGGTGTCCGTGTGGTTCGTGTAGCCGAGGATCGGGACCTCGGCGAACGACTCCGCGACGTCCTCCGGGTCGATCCGGGCGATGTCGCAGATGACGAGCTCGGGCGGATCGACGCCGTCCGAAGTGATGAAGCGGTGCCCCGGCAGCAGGGCCTCGAGCTTGCCCCGGATGAAGAGGTCGACCCCACACAACAGGATCGTCGCCATGGCTGCCCGCGACACTAGCAGCGTTGAACGCGAGTACCAACGGGGGCTCGGGCTCGCGCGCGCCGGAGCCTGGTTCGAGGCGCACGAGGCGTTCGAGAACGCGTGGCGCGCGTGCGCCGGCGAGGAGCGCGATTTCTTCCAGGGGCTCGTCCACGTCGTCGTCTCCGCGTACCAGCACGGCCGCCGCAGGCCGGTCGCGCAGGAGCGGCAGCGCGCGAAGGCGCTGAGGCGGCTCGCCCCATTCGCGCCGGTGCATCGCGGGCTCGACGTCGCCGCCCTCATCGCGAAGCTAGAGCGTGCCGAGCCCGACGTGCGAGAGCAGCTGGTTCAGTCCGTCCCGCAGCCAGAAGTCGCGGTGGAAGAAGAGCAGCAGTCCGAAGGTGACGAGGATCGCGCCTGACACGGCCTGCACGATCGTGAAGTGGTCGCGCACCCAGCGGAACGCACTCATCGCGCGCGTGAACGCGATGCCCGCGATGAGAAACGCGGCACCGAGGCCGAACGAGTAGGCGACGAGCAGGATGATGCCGCGCACGATCGTCCCGCTTGAGCTGGCGAGGACGAGGATCGAGCCGAGCACCGTCCCGATGCACGGTGCCGCGCAAACCGCGAACGCCCCGCCGAGCAGCGCGCTCGACCCGCTCCGCCGCGCGCTCTGGATCAGCCTGGGCGCGACCACCGCCTTCGGCAGCGGGAGCAGCCCCATGAACGCGAGCCCGATCACGACGAGGATGAAACCGGCGACCTCGTTCTGCGACGTCTTCGGCAGCACCGTCGCGATCGCGGCGGCTCCCGCACCGAGCGGCACGAAGACCGCCGTCAGCCCGGCGATGAACGGCAGGCTCGACGTGACGACCTTCCGCACCGACCCGCGCGTGCCGAGCGCGCTGACGTCGACCGCGGACACCGCCGCGAGATAGCCCGGCACGAGCGGCAGCACGCACGGTGTGAGCACCGACAGCAGCCCGGCGAGGAACGCGACCGGCAGCTTCTCAGCCATCGAACCGCGCGAGCTCGTCGTCGATCCGCCGCTCGGTCGCCGCGTCGAGCGCGGGTGCACGCTCCGACGGCGGCCGCTTCCGTGACCAGAACCACGCAGCCGCTCCGATGCCGACCGCGCCGAACGCGATCCCCGCGAACGGCAGCACCCATGCGATCAGGTCGAAGCCGTGCGTTCGCGGCTCGCCGAGGACCGCAGGCCCGAAGTTGTTCGGCGGCCCGACGAGCTCGTCGATGATCTGGCTCCGCGTCGCGCCCTGCGCGATGCGCTCCGCGATGAACGCCTTCATCTGCTGCGCGACCGGAGAATTCGACTCGTCGAGCGGCACGTGGCAGCTCGGGCAGACGAGCAGCGCCTCCATCTCGTCCTGCGTCGGGTGCGCCTCGCTCGCAGCAGCGGGCGCGGCGACGACGAGCGCCAGCGCCGCCAGGAAGGCGGCGACCGACCTCACGTGCTCAGCGCGCGGCGGATGCCGGCGTCGAGCGCGCTCGGCTTCGCGATGCTGATGATGTGCGGCGGCACGACCCGGCCCTTGCGGTCGATGAAGAACGTCTCGGGCGTGCCCGTGACACCGAAGCGGCCGGCGATCGAGCCGTCACCGTCGGCGACGCTCGGGTAGGCGACGTGATAGCGCTGCATGTACTTCTGCGCGAACGAGCGCACCTCGATCTCGTCCATGCCGAGGAAGACGACGCCCTTGCCGGCCCAGCGGTCGGCCGCCTTGTTCAGCTCCGCTTGTTCCTGCTTGCACGGCACGCAGTCGGACGCCCAGAAGTTCAGGACGACGACCTTGCCACGGAGCGACGCGAGCGTGAGCTTTCCCTGCCCCGTGACGCGCGGCAGCGAGAACGCCGGCGCCTTCACGATCTGGCCCTTGTCGACCTCCCGCGCGATCTTCCCGCCGGAGGAGTGCGCCATGTCCCACACCAGGAGACCGAGCAGGGCGGCCACGACGACGGATGCGAGGACGCGGAT
>DASZBP010000297.1:0-6000 GCA_035943915.1 Gaiellaceae bacterium
CGTGACGCCGCTCACGCCGGACGCGCAGGGCGACTTCGCCGCCTTCGCAGCAAGCGTCGCGAAGCAGTACCCGTACGTGCACGACTTCATCGTTGGAAATGAGCCGAACCTCAACCGCTTCTGGCTGCCGCAGTTCGCCCCCGACGGCTCGGATGCCGCTGCGACCTCGTACGAGCAGCTGCTCGCCACCACGTACGACGCACTGAAGGCAGAGCGCGCGAAGATCACGGTCTACGGAGGCGCACTCGCGCCGCGCGGCGGCGACAAGCCGGGCACCGTCCGCCCGACGCACTCGCCGACGGCGTTCATCACGGATCTCGGCAACGCGTATCGCGCGTCCGGACGCAGCACGCCGATCATGGACGCGTTCGCCTTCCACCCCTATCCCGAGAACTCGACGATCGGGCCTATCCCCCACCCGAATTCCACATCGCTCGGGCTCGCCGACTACGACAAGCTCGTGTCGCTGCTGGGAACCGCGTTCGACGGAACCGCGCAGCGCGGGTCGACGCTGCCGATCCTCTACGACGAGTTCGGGATCGAGTCGCAGATCCCGGTCGCGAAAGCGTCCTTGTATTCGGGCACCGAGCCGGCGACGACGAAGCCGGTCGCCGAAGACGTCCAGGCGCGCCTCTATGAGCAGGCGATGGCGATGGCGTTCTGCCAGAAGACGGTGATCGGCCTGCTGCTCTTCCATGTCACCGACGAGAAGGCGCTGTCGGCGTGGCAATCGGGCGTCTATTACGTCGACGGCACGCCAAAGACGTCGCTGCAGGCTGTGCGCGGCGCGGCATTCACGGTGCACCGCGGCGTCGCCGCGAGCTGCCCGGAGCTGCAGCTGACGCCGAAGGTGGCAGTGGTCAAGCCGCACCTCGTGAAGGCGGGCGTCGCGTTCACGCTGACGTCCGACCTCGACGCGACCTACGTCCTTCGACTCGACGGCGGGCACACGCTCACCGGCAAGGTCACTGGCGGCTCGAAAAAGGCGCTGCTGTTCCGTGGCCAGATCGCGAAGGGCCGGCACACGATCACGGGCACCGCCAGGGCCGCGGCGAACCCCGGGCCGCCGCGGGCCGTGCGTCTACCATTCACTGCGTGACCGAGTCACAGGGCCAGTACGTCGCGTACACGTTCTTCCGGGTGGATCCGGCGTGGCGCCGGCTTCCCCTCGAGGAGCGCGAGGCGGGGAAGGACGCGTTCGCGGAGACGATCGACGACTTCGCGTCGCGCTTCGACGCACTGCGCGTCTACTCCACCACGGGCGTCCGCCCCGAGACCGACTTTTTCCTCTGGAAGATCACGTCGCGTTACGAGGACCTCGGCGAGCTCGGCGCGGCGATGAATGCGACGCCGCTCGCGGGTTGGCTCGAGACGCCGTACAACTACCTCGCCACGACGAAGGCGTCGCAGTACACCGCCGCGCGCCGCGCCCGCCGCATCCAGCCGAAGAACTCGCCGTATCTCGTCGTCTATCCGTTCGTGAAGGTGCGCCCCTGGTACGCCCTCTCCGAGGACGATCGCCAACGCGCGATGGACGAGCACATCCGCATCGGCCGCGAGGAGTTTCCGGGCATCTACAACCACACGACCTACTCGTTCGGCATCGACGACCAGGAGTTCATGACGGCGTTCGAGTGCGACGAGCCCGCGGACTTCATGCACCTGATGCTGCGCCTGCGCGACTCCGAGGCTTCGAAGTACACCGAGCGCGACACGCCGATCTTCGTCGGCCAGCACATGCCGGTCCGCGAGGCGCTCTCACGCCTCGATGGCGTCGGCGCTGCAGTTCAGCTCGGTTAGTTGCCTGGCACTCGACTCGAAAAGGTGCCGGGCACGCAAACGCGCTTACGCGCCGTACCTCCTCTGCGCGCGCCACGTCGTGAAGCCGACATAGCCGCAGATCGCCGCGACGACGATCGAGATCAGCGCGTTGCGGCCACTCGGCGAGCGAACGATCCACCAGCCGGCATCGAGGATCGCGAGCGCTACCGCCGCGTAGAAGACGCGCATCTGGCGGTCGGGCCACGTCGAGATCTCGTGGCGCGCGACATCGCGCCAGAACATGTAGAGCACCACGGCGATGACGAGGAAGAACGCAACCTTGAGCAGGATCGAAGCCGTCGCGAGGGCAGTCTCGGCGTTGAGTACCACGATCGCCAGCGCCACGAGCACCAGGATCCCCAGATTCCGAAGGAACGGGCTCATATCCGCTCCGGCGCCGGCGAAGCCGGCACCTCCGCTACTGGATCGACTTCGTCAAGCCTACGTCTCATGCCGTCATGTACGCCCGGACGCCGAGGGCGGATGCGACCAGCGTCGCGCCGGCGAACCACGCCAGCCGTGCACGCGGCTGGGCCGGCGCGTAAAGCCACGGCGACAGCACCGCGAGCAGCGCGAACGTCCCGTACGCGTAGTGGAGGTGGTCTTTCGCCCGGTGGTGACCGGACAGGAGCAGGAGACCGAGCGCGACCTGCGCGACGAGGAGTGTCTGCGCCAGCGCGAGCGCCTGCGCGACCACCGAGCCCGCCCTACCGCGCCGGCGGGCCAGGAAGGCCGCGCCCGAGGCGACCAGGCAGACACCGATCACCAGGAAGGCATTTACGTGGTGCACCGTTAGCATCGGGACAACTCTAGAGAGGGGCACCGACGATGGTTGAAGAAGGCAAGCCAGCACCCGACTTCGAGCTCGAGACCGACAAGGGCGACAAGGTCAAGCTCTCCGACCTGCGCGGCAAGCAGGTCGTCCTCTACTTCTATCCCAAGGACGACACGCCGGGCTGCACGACGCAGGCGTGCGGCATCCGCGACACCTACGGCGAGTTCGAGAGCGCAGGCGCAGTCGTGCTCGGCATCTCTCCGGACGATGCGGGCTCGCACGAGAAGTTCAAGCAGAAGTACTCCCTGCCGTTCACGTTGCTCGCCGACGACGGCCACCAGGTCGCCGAGGAGTACGGCGTGTGGGGTGAGAAGAAGTACATGGGCCGCACCTACATGGGCGTCGACCGCTCGACATTCGTCATCGACGCGGACGGCAACGTCAAGAAGGTCATGCACAAGGTGAAGCCCGACACGCACGCCGACGACGTCCTGGCGGTGCTCGCGTCGTGAGCCTCGCCGGCCGGACGCTGAAGGTCTTGCTGCGTCCGCTCGGCGAACGTGTCGTGACCATTCGCTCCGGGCCGCTCGCCGGAGCGCGTATGGAGCTCGACGTCGCGAACGAGAAGTCGTTCTGGAGCGGCAGCTACGAGCCGGAGGTGCGCGACGTCATCGAAGCCCTCGACCTCGACGGAAAACCCGCGTGGGACGTCGGGGCACATGCCGGCTACTTCACGCTCATGCTCGCGTGGCGCGGCGCGCACGTGGTCTCGCTCGAGCCGAACGCCGACACCGCGGCCCGGCTGCGGCGCAACGTCGCGCTCAACGGCGCGACGGTGGACGTGGTGGAGGCCGCAGCCACGGTCGAGGAGGGCGAAGTCTCGTTCACCGTCGTCGAGGGTCAGCGGCGGGCCGAAAGCCGCATCTCCGACACGGACGGCGTTCGCGTGCAGGCGGTGACGCTCGACGGGCTACTCGACCGCTTCGGCGCTCCCGCGTTCGTGAAGATGGACATCGAGGGCGCGGAGTTGCCGGCGCTACGCGCAGCCCCGCGGCTCCTGGCGGCGAAGCCGACGGTCCTCGTCGAGGTGCACCGCAAGCGGCACAGAGACGAGCTCGAAGCGCTCTTCGCGAGCGCCGCCTACGACGTGCGCTGGATCGGGCCGCGGCTTCTCGCTACGCCGTGATCGCGACGGTGCTCTCGTCGCGGCTCGCCGCGTAGCCGTCGCCGAGCTTCTCGCGGAGCGTGACCTCGAGGTCGCCGCTCTGCTCGAGCTCCTCGACGATGTCGGCGCCGCCGACGAGCTCCCCCTTGACGAACACCTGCGGGATCGTCGGCCAGCCGTAGAGCTCCGTCAGCTCGGCGCGGATCGCCGGGTCGGGAAGCACGTCGATGGCCGTCACCGGCGCGCCCGCCCGCCGCAGCGCCTGCAGCGCGCGGTCCGAGTTGCCGCACATGATGAATTGCGGCGTCCCCTTCATGAACAGTGCGACGTCCGACCCCTCGACGATTTCCTTGATCTTCTCGCTGTAGCTCATGCAATCCCCTTCGTCTTGATGCGCAGCTCGTGGATGGTGCCGTCGGCGAGCGGCTCGGCCAGCGCCTGGTAGACGCGGCGGTGCTGCTCGACGAGGGAAAGGCCTGAGAGCGACGGCGCCGCCACGACGACCTGGAAGTGGTCGCCGCCCCCGGTGCGGTCGGTGACGTCGAGCTCCGTCGCGTCGGGGAAAGCCTTCGCGAGAAGCACCTTCAGCGGTTCCGTGCTCACGGAAGGAATGTACCGGCGCGGCTACACTTGCCCGGCCGGCGGATGTGGCGGAATTGGTAGACGCGCACGGTTCAGGTCCGTGTGCCCGTAAGGGCGTGGAGGTTCAAGTCCTCTCATCCGCATGAAGACGAAGTGGGTCATCTTCTTGGCGGCGGCGGTAGCCGCCGTCGGGCTTTCCGGGGACGGTCTCGGGGCGGTCTCGCCCGGGCCGCTGACGGAAGTCGTCGTCACGCTGAAGGCGCCGTTCGTGCCCGGCCGGAGCCTGCAGTCCGCGCGTGTCGCACAGGCAACGGTCGTGCGCAGCGTCGAGCGGGCCCTGCCGGATGCACAGGTGCGCTGGCGGTACCACCTCGTCCTCGACGGGTTCGCCGTCGACCTCCCCCGCTCGCAGGTCTCGACGCTCGCGGGCCTGCCCGGCGTCGCGAAGGTCTGGCCGAACGTCGTCTACCACGAAGCGGACAACGTCTCGCAGATCGGCGCGCCCGCGCTCTGGGGCCCGACGCTCGCGACCGCAGGTCAGGGCATCAAGATCGGGGTCATCGACGACGGCCTCGATGCGACGCATCCCTACTTCAACCCCGCCGGCTACTCATACCCCGCCGGGTTCCCGAAGGGCCAGACCCAGTACACGACCCCCAAGGTGATCGTGCAGCGCACGTTCCCGGCACCGCACGAGACGTGGAAGTACGCGTCGACGCCGTTCGACCCCGTGAACTCGTTCCACGCGACGCATGTCGCCGGCATCGCCGCCGGCGACCACGGCGCCACCGCAGGGAAGACCGTGATCTCCGGCGTCGCGCCGGCTGCCTACCTCGGCAACTACAAGGCCCTGACCGTGCCGACGCCCGACTTCGGGCTGGACGGCAACAGCGCCGAGATCGCAGCTGCGATCGACGCGGCGGTCGGCGACGGGATGAACGTCATCAACCTGTCGATCGGCGAGCCGGAGGTGGAGCCGTCGCGCGACCTCGTCGACGTCGCTATCGCAAATGCTGCGCGTGCCGGGGTCGTCCCGGTCGTCGCGGCCGGCAACGATTTCAGCCCGTTCGGCTTCGGCTCGGTCTCGTCGCCCGGCAACGCGCCCGCCGCGATCACCGTTGCGGCGGTCGACTCGCATGACGGGGTGGCGAGCTTCTCGTCAGCCGGCCCGACACCGATCTCGCTCCAGCTAAAGCCGGACATCGCGGCGCCGGGCATCGGGATCCTGTCGTCGCTTCCGACCCGGCAGGGCACGTGGGGCACGCTCGACGGGACGAGCATGGCGACGCCACACGCGTCGGGCGCGGCGGCGTTGCTGCTGCAGCGTCACCCGACCTGGACGGTCGCGCAGGTCAAGTCGGCGCTGGTGCAGACCGGCGACGGCCAGGCGTCGACGCTGCGCGAGGGGGGCGGCGTGATCGATCTCGTGAAGGCCGACAACCCTCTCGTCTTCGCCGACCCGACGACGCTCTCGTTCGGACGCGTGCCCACAGGGTCGACGGCGGCGCGGACGGTGAGCCTGACCGACGCCGGCGGCGGCGCCGGCACCTGGAACGTCAGCGTGTCGCTGCAGAACACGCTCGGGTCGGTGCAGGCGCCGGCGACCGTGAGCGTGCCGGGCACGCTTCCGCTCACGGCTGTCGCCGGAGCTGCCGCG
>DASZBP010000298.1:0-5194 GCA_035943915.1 Gaiellaceae bacterium
CTGGATCGTCGACCCGCTCGACGGGACGAAGGAGTTCGGCAGCCGTGGACGCCCGGACTGGGCTGTGCAGATCGCGCTGGCAGTTGCCGGGGAGCTCCGGCTCGGTGTCGTCACGCTGCCCGCTTCCGGCGTGACACTGCAGAGCGGGTCTCCGGGCAGGTATGCCCCGCGCCCGCCAGGGCCGCTGCGGATGGCCGTGAGCCGGACGCGCTGCCCGCAGGTCGCCGTCGAGCTCGCTCGCGCCCTTGGCGCAGAGCTCGTGCCGATCGGCTCGGTTGGCGCCAAGGTGGCAGCCGTGATCTTCGGCGACGCCGACCTCTACGTGCACGACGGCGGGCAGTACCAGTGGGACTCCGCAGCTCCGGTCGCAGTTGCCCGCGCGGCAGGACTGGTCGCGACGCGGCTGGACGGAAGCGCGCTTCGCTACGGCGGCGCCGACCCGTATCTCCCCGACCTGCTCGTCGGCACGCCGGAGGCCGTCCAGGCGGCCCGGCGGGAGCTCGTCGCGCTGCCTGCTTCGCGGCGCGTGCTCGCCGACGCTGCGGCCTAGGCGACCGACGGCTCGCGCGTGAACAGCGCCGAGCCGCGCATCGTCGCCGGCGTCGCCATGCCGAGCAGCGAGAGGACGGTCGGAGCGACGTCCAGGATGTCCATGCCGTGCCGCTCGCCGCGGGGGACGTTCGGCCCGCGCGCGATCAGGATGCCGTGCTGCGCATGGTTTGCATCGTCCGGGCCGGTGTCGTTGTCGAACGTGTACAGGCCTTCATCGCCGCCCACGGTGCCGACGGCGCGCCAGAAGAGATCGCCGAAGTGCACGATGAGGTCGGGCGGGATGCCGTTGACGGTGGGGTAGAGGTCCTCCGGAACGTGCACGGAGGTACCCATGTCGTTGCCGGCATCGTCGGGGATCGCGGCGAGCCCGGCGGCGAGCTCGCTCCGCACACGCGTCACGTCCTCCGGTGCGATCAACCCTTGCGGCTCTCTGCCTGCGACGTTCAGGAACACGCGGCTGTAGTAGCCGCCCTCCGCCCACGCGGTCGTCCGCGCCCAGTCGACTCCGACCTCGTCGAGCGAAGCAACGCCGTCGGGCTCGCTCAGCGTGACGAGATAGCCCTGTTGGCGCAGCCACTCGTTCACGCGGACGCCGCCGTCCATGCGCTTCGCTCCGTGATCCGAGACGACAAAGACGTGGTCGTCCTCGTCGACGTGCGACAACAACCCGCCGAGCAAACGGTCGACGTGGTGGTAGTACAAGCGAATGGCGTCGCGGTACGGGCCGTCCGGGTCGTGCTTGCGGTGCGCGGGGTCCATGTCCTTCCAGAATGCGTGGTGCATCCGGTCGGTCCCCATCTCGACCATCGCGAACAGATCCCACGGGTGGGTCTCGAGCAGGTGCTCGGCCAGCGCAAAGCGGCGGTCGGTCATCGTGTACACCTGCGCGAGCAGGTCGTCGCGGTCGAGTGTCCGAAAGTCGGTGCAATCGAAGAGGTACTCGCCGACGACGCGCTCGACCTCGCTGCGAAGCGACGGCGGGAAGGTGTAGTCGCTCTTCGTCGACGGGGTGAGGAAGCACGAGACCATCGCGCCCTTGAGCGGCCTGACCGGGTACGTGCCCGGGACGCCGAGCACGATCGACGATCGCCCGGCCCGCGTCAGCAGGTCCCAGAGCCGCGGCTCCTTCACCGCCGACCCGTTGGCGATGTAGAGGCCGTCGTACGAATGATCCGACCGGTTGCGGAACCCGTAGATGCCGAGGTCGCCCGGAGTCCTGCTGGACATCATGCAGGACCAGGCCGGGACGGTGATCGGCGGCACGACCGAGCGCAGGCGCCCCCAGGTGCCGCCCTCGACCAGGCTGCGGAGGTTCGGGAGCTCGTCGAGCCACTCGTCGAAGACGAGCGAAGGCTCGGCGCAGTCGAGTCCCACGATCACAACCCTGTTCATGCAGCCTCCTCGGTCGTTGCGGTCATTCCAGATACCCGAGGTCGCGCAGGCGAGCCGAAACCTCGTCGCCGGCTTCGTCGGTGTACGAAACGTGTGCGGTCGCCAGCGGCGCGAAGCTCCCGGCGGCGACGGGCTCACGCTCGAGTGCCTCGAGCAGAGGCCGCCCGTCGAGGTCGTGCGGCGCCGGCGCCTCGAGCAACTGGAGGATCGTCGGGCAGACGTCCTCGATCGCCGCAGCAAGGGTGACGCCCTGACGGCACGAGGGGCCGCTCAGTGCGACGACTCCTTCGTGGCGATGGCTGCCGACGTACGGCGCGCAACCGCCGGGGCCAACTCGGATCTCGGTCCAGATCTCCGAGGAGGGCTCGTGCAGCGGCGCCTTGCCGAGCCACGCATAGTCGGCGAACTCGACGATCAGGTCAGGGAGGCGCGCAAGCTCGGGCCCGGAGAAGAGGTCTTCGCGGCGGTGCACCGCCGCGACGATTTTGCGGCCGTCGGGGCCGGTCAGCTGCAGCGCGCGGGAAATGAGGTCGTCGCGGACGGACTCGTACTCCGCCTCGCCGACGATCCCGTGCGACTCGCGTCCGCGGACGTTCACGACGAGATTGCCGAACGCGCCGTACGCGAAAGCCTTCGTCCTCGACCAGTCGATCGCCGAGACCTCGCGGAGCTCGAGCGCGCGCTCGCGCATCCCGGGAGCGGCGCGCTTCAACCGATCGCGCATCGCTGCAGGCAGCGCACGCTGCGCCCGGTACGCGGCGCTCATCGCCTGGCGGCCGAGCCCTGTCGGGTGCGCATGGCCGATGCCGCTCCGCCAGGTGAGCAGCCCCTCGCTCGCGAGCCAGGCGTTGAGGTCGACGACGCCGTCGAGTGCGCCGCCGCCGTGGTCCGAGACGATCATGGTGGCGTGCTCCGCGAGTGCGGGGATCGCGCGAATGCGGCCGACTGCCTCGTCGAGGATCCGGTAGACGTCCGCGACGACGCTCTCGGCGCCGCGGCGCTCCCAGTCGGGCCACGCGAGGTGGTGCACGTGGTCCGCGGACATGAAGACGACGAACAGCAACTCGGGGTCGAAGCGCTCGACGAGCCATTCGAGGACGTCGCAGCGCTGGCTGCACACCTTCCGGACGCGATCGATGTCGACCGCGCCCGTGGGCGTCAGCGGGAAGGAATGGTCGTCTGCGAGCGGCCCGAACGTTCGGCGCAGCTCGTCTGCAAGCGAGTCGGGGAAGACGGCGCGGTCCGCTCGGGCCGAGGCGTCGAGCCCCGAGACGGCGAACCCGTCGACGGCCGGAGCGGGCCAGCTGAACGGGACGTTGAAGAGGCCGACGCGGCGGCCTGCTGTCGACGCGTAGTCCCAGACGGCGGCCGCCGTGCGGTGGCTGCCGTTCACCAGCCGGACGTGGTGACCGCTCGCGTCGCGGGCCGAGAAGTCCCAGATGCCGTGCCGGCCTGCGTTGACGCCCGTCACCATGGTCGTCCACGCGACAGGCGTCAGCGGGTGCGTCGTCGAGCGGAGCACACCCGAGCTGCCCTCCGCGAGCACACGCGCGATATGCGGCAGCTGCCCCTCCGCGACGAGCGGGTCGATGACCGTGAACGTCGCCGCGTCGAGCCCGATCACGGCGACGCCCTGCGCGCGGGCGCTCACGTGACGAGCCGTGCTTGCAGGTAACGCTGCAGGTCGGCCGCGAGGTCGAGTCCGACCTCCGGCTCGTCCGAGACCGGCGAGAAAGGTGCGTCGATGGCGTCCAGCAGCTCGTCTCCGTTTCCGTCTTCGAGACGGATCAGGCGCACGAGCCCGCGCCGCGACAGGCGCTCGGCGAAGGCCTCCTGATGGTCGTCGACTGCCTCGCGGTAATCCTTGCGGCGTGCAACGACGATGGGCGTCTTGCCGTAGGCGAGTGAGAGCAGGACCGATCCGACGCCCGCATGCGTGATGACCGCGCGCGCGGCCGCGATCGCCGCGACGTTCTCGTCGTAGGAGAAAAACGGGCGCAGGGTGGTCGCCCCGGGCGGCCGAAGCGACGACGGGCCGTGTTGGACGACGAGCTCCTCGTCGCGCTTCCACTCCATGAACGGTGCGATCAGCCGGTCGAAGCGGGCGTGGTTCGTTCCGACGGTGACGAAGATCACGCTCCGATCACCGTCCCCGCGTAATGCGCCTCGGGCAGCTGCACACGAAGCTCGGGCCACTGGACGTACAGGCGATCGGCGACGGGGCGGATCAGGCGGCAGCTCAGCGAGATCGAGTCGATGCGCGTCAGGCTCTCGACGTAGACCACGCGCGCGCCGTGCAGGCGCGCGATCCATGCGAACGGGACGGCAACGCCCGCTCCCGTGGTGGCGACGACCTTCGGCCTCAGCCGACGGACGATGCGCCACGCGAGGAAGAGGTTGCGGATCAGCTTTCGCACGCTCCGGTTCGTCGGGCCGTGCGCCCACACCACCGTCTCGTCGGCGAGCAGCGTGCGCGTGTCCGGCGCGTCGAGGGTCACCCAGACGTGGCGGCGGCCCTCCCAGGCGCTGGCGAGGCGGACGAGTTGGAGCGCGTGCCCTCCCGGCGAGCAGACGAGCAGCACGTCGACCCGTTCGCGCGTCAATACGCTCCCCGCCGGCCCAGCACGACCGGCACGGTCCGCGCCAGGAGCTTCACGTCGCCCCACAGCGACCAGTTAGTCACGTAGAGGTAGTCGAGGGTCACCATTTCCGCGAACGGGATGTCGCTCCGGCCGAGCACCTGCCACAGTCCCGTGATGCCGGGGGTGAGGCTCAGGCGGTGGCGGCGGCGCCCGCGGATGTGCTCGTCCTCGCCGAGGATGAGCGGACGGGGGCCGACGAGGCTCATGTCGCCGCGCAGGACGTTGATCAACTGCGGAAGCTCGTCGAGCGACCAGCGGCGCAGACTCGCGCCGATCCGCGTGACGCGCGGGTCGGCCGGGATCTTGAACATGCGCGGGCCGTCCTCGGTGTGCTTGTTGAGATGCGCGACCGCTTCCTTGTGCGCGTCGGCGTCGGCGGTCATCGTGCGGAACTTCAGGATCCAGAAGCGCCGGCCACCTGCCCCCATCCGCTCCTGGCGGAACAGCACGGGGCCTTCCGACCCCCGCTTGATGCACCACGAGGCGGCGAGGAGAACAGGGCTCAAAAGCACCAGTGCGGTGGCTGCGACGACGATGTCGAGCGCGCGCTTGACCGCGCGCGAAGACCACGACAGGCGCGCCGACGGCAGGGAGAGCAGCGGCATCCC
>DASZBP010000299.1:0-7978 GCA_035943915.1 Gaiellaceae bacterium
CTTGCCGAGCGCCTCGCGCTGCTCCGGGCGGAGCGCGCGCTGGCCGAAGTCGCCGAAGTGCGCGTACGTCGTGCCGTCGAGCTCGAAGCGGAAGATCGTGTTCGGCCCGCGCTGCGTCCCTGCGACCTCGTCATGCTCCGAGTTGATGCCGACCACGTTGCCGATCGCCGTCTCATGCGTGCCGGCGTTGCGCACGATCTGCGGATCGCCGCCGACAACCTCGACGCCGTTGTGGTCGAAGTGGTCGTGCGTGACGAGCAGCACGTCCGCCTCGGCGCCCTGGATCAGGGGATAGTCGAACTTCGCGCCGCTGTGCAGGCGGCTGCGCAGGTCGCCGAAGGGATCGATGAACACGCGATGCTCTGCACCTGTGAGGAGATACGCCGACTGGCCGAACCACCGAATCTTCATGACCCTCCAAAAATCGCTACTTGACGTAAACGTCAGCTTACATGACGAGTCGTGACCTTCCGGCCGAGGCGCGCCTCGCGCTGAAAATGGCGCTCGCCTCCAGCCTCGGCTGGTGGCTGGGGACGCTCGCGGGCCAGCCGCGGCCGATCTTCGCCGGGCTCGTCGGGCTCGTCGCGCTGAGCGGCGACCCGTTCCAGGCCCTGAACGCGTCGCTTTCGCGCATCGTCGGCGTCCTCGCCGGTGTCGCGATCGGGATCGGCCTGCTGCAGATCGACATCCGGACGTTGTGGCTGGTCGTGCTCGGCCTCTCCCTCGGCCTGCTCGCGGGGATCCCGCTCCGCGTCGGCGACCGGCCGAACATCCAGCCGGCGGTCAGCGCCCTCTTCCTGATCGGCCTCGGCCGGACGGGCGCGTTCAACGCCGGGGTCGCGCGGCTGTGGGAGACGGGGATCGGCGCGGGCGTCACGCTCGCCGTCGCAGTGCTGGTCTGGCCGCCCGACCCTGTCGCCGACGTCGAGCGGCGCCTCGAGCGGATTCGGCAAGAGCTCGCGGCCGACCTGGCCGCGGTGATGGCCGACCTCGCCCACGGCAGCGGCGCCGTGCAGGGGCGCATGGAGGACATGCGCGCGCATTCGCTCGACGCAGTACGCGAGGTGCTCGCGCTCGACGCCGCGCGGCGCGCGCTTCGCCTGAACCCGATGCGGCGCGGCCACGCTGCGCAGCTCGAGGATGCTGCGGCGCGGATCAACCTCGCGGCGCGCCTCTACCGGCATACGCGCTCGATCGCGCGCGACGAGCTCGACATGCGCGTCGTCGATCCCGCACTCGCGTCCATGGCGCGCGCGATCGCCGATGCGATCGACCGCACGCTGCGGGGCGAGCCGACCGCGCCGCACATCGACACGCCGGCGCCGGCCGATCCGAGCGCGTTCGTGATCTGGTCGCAGCTGCGCCAGCTCGCGGCGGACTTAACGCAGCGCGAAGAGCCCGGCGATCCCCAGGCCGAAGATGACGAACGCGAGCCATGAGTCAGGCCCGAGCCTGAAGCGGCAGTGCGTCGGGCGGCCGATGACGCCGAAGCCGTAGATGGCGGTGAGCGCGATCCCGAGCGCGCCGAGCCACGCGTTGTCGACGCCGGCCGAAGGCAGGACGGGCTTCATCGCCACGAGGTCGGCGAGCAGGAAGAGGCACACCTGAAACGCGTTGCCGCCGAACACGTCGCCCATCGCGAGCGCGTGGTCGCCGAGCCGGACCGCGGCGATCCCGGAGCTGATCTCGGGGAGCGCGCTCGCAGTCGCGAGGATCGTCGCTCCGAAGATGACGCCGTTGATCCCGGCGCGGCTCGCCAACTCGTTCCCGCTCAGCTCGAGCAGCACGCCGGCGAGCAGCGTCACGAGGCAGGCGAGGCCGAACGCTGCTCCCACCCACGGCGTGGAGTGCGCGGCGAGCGGGTGCGGCTGCTCGGTGGGCATCGCCTGCCGGTGGTGGTGCCTGCCGGGCTCGCTGCCCGGCATCTCGACGTTCCACCGCTTCTCCTTGCGGGTGCGGTTGATCAGGTAGATCCCGAGCACCCACATCGCGACGATCGCCAGCGAGGCGGGGCTGACGACTCCGCCGATCGCGACCGACGGTCGCAGCAGCGCGCCCATCAGCACGAAGGAGACGAGGATCATCACGAGCAGGCCCTCGAGCACCGGCGTCAGCGCGCCGACGAGATAGGTCAGCGCTGCGCGGTCGCCGATCACCGCGTCGCAGACGAGCAGCACCATCGTCTGCACCGCGATCCCGCCGATCAGGTTCCCGGCGGCGAGGCCGAGGTTCCCGGATGCGGCTGCGGAGACGGTGATCGCGATCTCCGGCAAGCTGCCCGCGATCGCGAGGAGCAACAGGCCGCCGAGCTCCTCGCCGAGCCCGAGCCGCGCGTCGAGCGCGTCCGTCGCCTTCGACAGGAAGCTGCCCGCGACCCAGGTCGCGGCGGACCCCGCCACGAAGACGAGGACGAGCAGCACCGAGGAGAGACCGCTCACCGCGCTGTTCTACCCCGCCACGCGACCAAAAGCGAGATGGAGCCCGCGGGCGCACGCCGCAGGCTCCGGCGGGGGCGTGCGGTGGTCATCCCGGTTTCATACCGCCGCCGGACCGTTCTACGACGTCGGCTCCTTAGCTTCTCACCCATGAGCAAGGCAATCTCCATTGCGATCGCGATCGTCTTCGCGGCGACGGTCATTGCGGCCGTCTTCGGCCAAGTCACAGTCGCGCACGTCTAAAGCGCCGCGCGGGAAGCCTTGCGGCGCTTCCCGCGCGGGCTTCTTCTTTCTGAGGTCTCACGTCCGGAGGGAACCCGACGGGAATACTCCGCGGTCACTTCAGGTTCTGTAGCTACTATCGAATACAGGACCAACCCAGGAGAGTGACGTGGAGAAGCTTCTGCTCATCCCACTGGAAGACAGCGTTGTCTTCCCCAACATGACGGTCACGCTCCCGCTCGACGCGGGGGACGAGGACCGTGTGCTGCTGGTGCCGCAGCACGAGTCGCAGTACGCCAAGGTCGGCACCGTCGCCGACGTCACCGAGCGCGGGCGGATGCCCGGCGGCGCCGCAGTCGTGACGGTCGAGGGCGCGTATCGCGCGACGCTCGGCGCCGCGGAGACCGGCGCCGACGGGCGCCTCTACGTCGAGGTCGAGCCCCGGCCGGACGAGACGCCGCCACCCGTCAAGACCCGCGAGCTCGAGACGGAGTACCGCGCGGTCGTCGAGGAGATCCTCGACCTGCGCAACGCCGACTCGCGCATCTCGGAGTTCCTGCGCATGGTGCGTGAGCCCGGTGCGCTCGCGGACACGTGCGCGTACGCACCCGATCTGACCTTCGAGCAGCGCGTGGAGCTGCTCGAGACGCTCGATGTGGTCGAGCGCCTCGAGCTGGCCGTGCGCCTCCAGCGCGAGCGCCTCGCCGAGCTGCAGGTGCGTGCGCGGATCCGCGAGGACGTCGAGAGCGGCGCCCAGAAGCAGCAGCGCGAGTACTTCCTACGCAAGCAGATGGACTCGATCCGCAAGGAGCTCGGCGAGGATGATGCGGAGGTCGTCGACGAGTACCGCCGCAAGATCGAAGAGGCCGGCATGCCCGACGAGGCGCGCGAGCAGGCCGAGCGCGAGCTGTCACGGCTCGAGCGCATGGGCGAGCAGTCGGCGGAGGCATCGATGATCCGCTCGTACCTCGACTGGCTGCTCGCAGTGCCGTGGAGCCAGACGAGCGAGGAGCGGCTCGATCCGCAGATCGCCCGCGAGATCCTCGACGCCGACCACGCCGGCCTCGACGACGTCAAGCAGCGCATTGTCGAATACCTCGCGGTGCGCAAGCTGCGGCAGGACCGCGGCATCGAGGATGACAAGCGCTCGGGCGCGATCCTCACGCTGATCGGCCCTCCCGGCACGGGCAAGACGTCGATCGGCGAGTCGATCGCCCGCGCGCTGAACCGCGAGTTCGTGCGCATGTCGCTCGGCGGCGTGCGCGACGAGGCGGAGATCCGCGGCCATCGCCGCACCTACATCGGCGCACTGCCGGGTCGGCTGGTGCGCGCGCTCCGCGACGCGGGGACGATGAACCCGGTGATCCTGCTCGACGAGGTCGACAAGGTCGGCGCCGACTGGCGGGGAGATCCGTCCGCTGCGCTGCTGGAGGTGCTCGATCCCGCGCAGAACCACTCGTTCCGCGACCACTACCTCGATGTCGAGCTCGACCTGTCGCAGGTCGTCTTCATCGCGACCGCGAACGTCGCGGACACGATTCCAGGGCCGCTCCTGGACCGCATGGAAGTGATCCGCTTCGACGGCTACACCGTCGACGAGAAGGTCGCGATCGGACGCGACTATCTGTTCCCACGGCAGCGCGAGCGGAACGGATTGACCGAGGACGAGGTGTCGGTCGACGACGCGGAGTTGCGGCGCATCGTCGACGAGTACACGCGCGAGGCCGGCGTCCGCCAGCTCGAGCGCGAGCTTGGCAAGCTGCTGCGCAAGGCGGCGACGAAGATCGTCTCCGGCGACGCGCAGCCGCCGCTCACCGTCGACGAGGCGTTCGTCCATGACGCGCTCGGCCGCCGCCGCTTCTGGCAGGAGGCTGCAGAGCGCACCGCGGTGCCCGGAGTCGCTACCGGGCTCGCCGTCACCGGAACCGGCGGCGACGTGCTCTTCATCGAGGCGACGCGCATGGACGGCGACGACCGGCTCGTGCTCACAGGCCAGCTGGGCGACGTCATGAAGGAGTCCGCCCAGATCGCGCTCTCATGGGTGAGCGCTCACAAGGACCAGCTCGGCGTCGAAGACACGCACGGCACGTACCACGTGCACGTTCCGGCGGGCGCGATCCCGAAGGACGGGCCGAGTGCCGGCATCACGATGACGACCGCGCTCGCGTCGCTGCTCAGCGGCCGCCCTGTTCGGCACACGGTCGGCATGACCGGCGAGGTGACGCTGCAGGGCCGCGTGCTGCCGATCGGCGGACTGAAGCAGAAGGTGCTCGCGGCACACGCGGCCGGCCTCACCGACGTGATCATCCCCGAGCGCAACCGGCCCGACCTCGACGACATCCCGGCGGACGTGCGCGACGCGATGCGGTTCCACCCCGTGCTCAGCGTGGACGAGGTGCTCGAGCTCGCGCTCGAGCCGGTCGAGAGCCATGCGCTGCAGGCGATGTAGCCCCGTCCCCGAGGAGGTCCGCCGCGCGGCGGGCCTCCTCGAGCGACGCTGGACGATCTCGATCCTCTACGCGTCCGTCGAGGGCGCGCAGCGGTTCAACGAGTTCGTCGAAGCGCTCGGCCGCGTGTCGCCGGCGACACTCACTGCACGGCTGAGCGAGCTGGTCGAAGCAGGCGTTCTCGAGCGGTGTGTGCTCGACACGCGGCCGCCGTCAGTCGAGTACCGGCTCACGATCATCGGCAAGCGGCTCGAGCCGCTGCTCCGCGAGCTCGCGCGCGTCAGCTTCTGACGCCTAGGGCGCGCCGGCGCTCGACGCGAAGAGCGCGGCCTGGCCCTGCCCGACGCCCACGCACATCGTCGCGACGCCGTAACGACCGCCGCGGCGGCGAAGCTCATGCAGCAGCGAGACGACGAGCCGGGCGCCGCTCATCCCGAGCGGGTGTCCGATCGCGATCGCGCCCCCGTTCACGTTGACCTTGTCCTCGTCGAGCCCGAGCTCGCGGATCACCGCGAGCGACTGCGAGGCGAACGCCTCGTTCAGCTCGACGAGATCGAGGTCGTCAACCGTCAGCCCGGCGCGGTCGAGCAGCTTGCGCACCGCCGGCACCGGCCCGATCCCCATGATGCGCGGGTCGACGCCTGCGACCGCAGACGCGACGAACTCGCCGAGCGGCTCGATGCCGAGCTCGCGCGCCTTCTCCTCGGACGCGATCACGAGCGCGGCCGCGCCGTCGTTCAGCCCGGACGAGTTACCGGCGGTGACGGTGCCGTCCTTGCGGAATGCCGCGCGCAGCGAGCCGAGCTTCTCGAGCGATGTGTCGGGGCGCGGATGCTCGTCGCGCGCGACATCGCCGACCGGGACGATCTCGTCGCTGAAATCAGCTGCGGCCCAGCGCTGCTGCGAGCGAAGGGCGAACGCGTCCTGCTCCTCGCGCGACACGTGCCACTGTTCCGCGACGTTCTCGCCGGTCTCGCCCATCGTCTCGAGCGGGAACAGCTCAGCCATGCGCGGGTTGGGGAAGCGCCAGCCGAGGGTCGTGTCGTACATCGTGCGATCGCCACGCGGGAACGCGGCGTCCGGCTTCGCGGTGACGAGCGGCGCACGCGACATCGACTCGACGCCGCCCGCGACGAACAGGTCGCCGTCGCCCGCGATCACCGCATGCGACGCACCGACGATGGCGGCGAGCCCCGACGCGCAAAGCCGGTTCACGGTCACGCCGCCGACCGACTCCGGCAGCCCGGCCAGGATGACCGCCATGCGCGCGACGTTGCGGTTGTCCTCGCCCGCCTGGTTCGCGCAGCCGAGCCAGACGTCCTCGATCTGCCCGGCGGGAACGCCCGCACGCTCGACCGCTGCCCTGACAGCGATCGCGGCGAGGTCGTCCGGGCGCGTGCCCGCCAGCCCGCCGCCGTAGCGGCCCACGGGCGTGCGGACGGCAGAGAGGATCACGGCACGGCTCACGCGTGGGAAAGTAGCCGAGTGAACCGATCCTGCAGCTCCGGCGAAGAACCGGCGTGAGTAGACCCCTGGCGCACCTTTCGGACGAAGCCCTGGTGGCACTGCTCGCGCGGTCCGAGCAGTCTGCGCTCGCGGAGATCTACGACCGCTACGGCCGGATCGCCTACGGCCTCGCGCTGCGCGTGCTGCGCGACGAGGCACTCGCCGAGGACGCCGTCCAGGAAGGGTTCCTCGCGGTATGGCGCAACGCGGCGCGCTTCGTGCCGGAGCGCGGCAAGGCGAGCACCTGGATCCTCACGCTCGTCCACCGCCGCGCGGTCGACATCGTCCGCCGTGAGGAACGCCGCCGCGCCGACACGCTCGAGAACGCGCCGGAACCCGGCGGCGGCGACGTTCACGAGGACGCGTGGCTGCGCCTGCAGCGCGAACGCGTGCAGGAAGCGTTGAAGCAGCTCCCCGACCAGCAGCGCGAGGCACTCGAGCTCGCGTACTACGGGGGGTTCTCGCAATCCGAGCTCGCCGAGAGACTCGGCCAGCCCATCGGTACGATCAAGAGCCGGATGTTCACGGGCCTCGCGCGGTTGCGCGAGCTGCTCGGCGAGCCGGGCCTGGAGATGTCATGGACTCCATCCACGACCTGACAGCCGCCTACGCGCTCGATGCGCTCGACGCCGACGACGCCGCAACCTACGAGGCGCACCTCGGCCAGTGCGAGCAATGCCGCGCGGCACTCGCCGAGTTGAGCGACACGGCTGCGTCACTCGCGTGGGCAGTGGACTCTCCTGCGCCTCCGGCGCGCCTGCGCGAGTCGATCCTGTCGCAGGCGGCTGCCGAGCGCTCGAACGTCGTGCCGCTTCCGCAGCGCCGGTCGGCTGCGTATCGCGCGACAGCTGCCTTCGCCGCCGTTGCCGCGTGCGTCGCAGTCGCTTTGGGCGCATGGGGCGCAACGCGCGGCGGCGGGAACGGCTGCTCGGCGGGCTGGCACTGCTCGGCGCTCGCCGACGGGCGCGGTCTCGTCGCCGTCGACCAGACCGGGCAAGGCGTCATCGTCGTGAACGAACTGCCGAAGGCGCCGTCCGGCAAGACGTACGAGGCGTGGATCATCCCGAAGGGCGGCGCCGCGCGACCCGCCGGGCTGTTCCCCGGCGGCGGCGGCACCACGCTCGTCAAGCTCGCACAGACGGTTCCGCGCGGCGCGACGATCGCCGCGACGGTCGAGCACGCCGGCGGCACACAGGCGCCGACGGGCACTCCCGTCTTCACCGCGCAGGCGTAGGCACACTGCGGCGCATGCCGCGGCTCCTTCTCGCGGCGGGAGCCGTGCTGCTCGTCGTCGCGGCCGTCCTCGCCGTCGTCTTTCGCCATCGCACGCACGCGGCCACGACCGTGACCGTGTCGATCCCGGAGCAC
>DASZBP010000300.1:0-3996 GCA_035943915.1 Gaiellaceae bacterium
GTGTTCACGACTTCGATCTCGACCGACTGCGGCTCGTAGCGCATCGTCAACTGCGTCGGCGCTTGGCCGCCGTGCTTGAGCGCATTCGTGAGCGCCTCCTGCACGATCCGGTAGACGGCGAGCGCGAGCCCCTCGTCGGCGGCGGGCGGCGTTCCCTCGACGGTGAGATCGAGCGGCAGGCCAGCACCGCGTACGGACTCCACCAGCTCGACGAGTGAGGAAAGGCCGGGTGCCGGCCCAAGCATGGGCTCGTCGCGCTCGGTCCGGAGCACGCCGAGCAAACGGCGCATTTCGTCGAGCGCGCGGCGACAGGCGCCGTCGGCCGAATCGAGGTGTGCTGTGAGTGTGGAGCGGCCAGGCGGGAGTTCGTTGCGCGCTGCCGTCAGCTGGATGATCGCGACGGTCAAATTGTGGGCGATGACATCGTGGAGCTCCCGTGCGATGCGCGTGCGCTCGTCGGCGACCGCACGGCGTTCCCACTCTTCCCACTCGGCCTGAGTGCGCTCGAGATCACTGGCGAGCGCGTGGGCATCACGCGTGCGGTGCGCGAGCACGAACGCGGCGACCCAAACACCGGTCTGGATGAGCATGGTGAAGAGGAACTCGCCGAAGCCCCCGCCGGGAAAGACGCTCTCGGCGTACGCGACGAGGAGGGCTCCGGCGAACCACCCGGCGAGCGCGGGCCTCCAGTCTGCGGCGAGCCCTGCGATCCAGAACGCGAGCATCGAGCCCACGAAGAACGAGGCGCTCGATCCCCTGTCGTGCGGCACGAAACCAGCCCATAGGCCCAAGGCGGCAAAGGCGCCGACTCGGGCGAGGAACGGAGCACGGTCGCGAAGAAGGAGCGCAGCGACGAATGCGAGCTCGAGGAGGGCGGTCGGGATGCGCGCGCCGGAATGCGGCATCGACCAGATCTGTGCCTGCTGCCAAACACAGAGAACGATGATCCCGGCATCCAGCCAACGCAGTCTCGGGGCGAGATTTCCCATCTTCAGAAGGTAATCGAGGCCGAACGGCCGGCGCGTCAACCCAAAGAACGACCTGCGCCGAAAACGCTCGATCGGAAGGTCGAGAACGTTCGACCTCGCGACCGGCGACGGCGCTCCGTCGCCTCCATACCGTCGAAGCGACACCCTCGACGACAGGAGACACCATGCTCAGGAAGACAACGCTCGCCCTTGCGCTCGCGGCCGCAGTCCTCGCGGCCGCAGCCTTCGGGGTCGCACGCTCTTCGGCAGGCGGAGCGGCGCCGACGAAACTCGTCTTCGCTGAACGCGAGGAGCCGGGCAATTTCGCGTTCGACGACCTCGGCGCGAAGAGCAAACAAGGACCAGACATCGGGGACGTGCTTGCGTTCACCCACACGCTCGTCGCGCACGGTAGGGCCGCAGGCGTCATCCACCTGACCGCGATCGGTGTCGATCACCGTCGGCACCTGACGCAGGCAACGGGAACTGTGGTCGTCGCCGACGGGACGATCGCCGTTTCCGGCGTCGTGCCTCAGTCGTCGCTCTTCAGCCTCGCCGTGGTCGGGGGCACCGGCGCGTACGCCGGAGCGCGAGGAACGCTGACCGTCCGCACACCCGCCCACACGAGCACGATCACGATCGCGCTCCTCCGCTAGCCACCGCTGCCCTCTCATAAAGGAGAGCCATGTCCCGCACCAGGATGCTTGCCACTGCCACCGTTCTGCTAGTCGTCTGCGCCCTCGGCAGCGCCCTCACCCGGAACACCCACGGCGTCGCGAACGTCATCAGCAACATCTGCTTCTTCGGGCTCGTACTGCTCCTGCTCTTCTTCGTCGCCTTCGGCATCACGACTGCCGTGCGCGCTCTGCGCACCCGTCCGCAGCGCGCCAGTTGAGGACTCTCCCGTGCCCGCTCCCCCGCTGGGGGCGGGCACGGCGGAGCGAAGCGTCAGCCGGTGGAGCGGCGGGTTTCGATCAACTCCAACCGGTAGCCGTCCGGGTCCTGCACGAAGCAGAGCCAGTTGCCGCCCTCGCGCACCTGGTACGGCGGGCGCTCAGGCTGGATGCCCTGCTCGGCAAGCCGCGCGAGCGTGCCCTCGAGATCGTCGACGCCGATCGCGATGTGGCCGTAGGCGGTGCCCAGCTCGTAGGTGCGGCCGTCGTGGTTGTACGTCAGCTCGAGCACGGACTCGTCGTCGCCCAGCGAGAAGAAGTAGTTCGTGGCCTCTTTCTCGCCGTTGCGGACGATGTCCATGTCGCGGGCGAACGTGAATCCGAGCGCCTCGTAGAAGGCGCGGCTGCGGTCGGGATCGGTGATCCGGACCATCGTGTGAAGGAAGCGTGCGCTCATCTCTCCATCCTACGAGTCGAGGTCGTCGCGTAGCAGCGAGAACTGCACCGCGTCCTGCCACTCGCCGTGGCGCATGTACGCCTTCCGCTTCACCCCCTCGCGGATCCAGCCGGCGCGTTCCGCATGCGCGAGCGACCGCTCGTTGAAGCCGTACACCGCCATCTCGATGCGGTGATAGTCGAGGTCGACCAACAGGTAGCGCTGCAGCAGGCGCGCGGCTTCGTCCGCGATGCGGCGCCCGCGAAAGGCGGGATGCACCGCGAGCCCGCCGCAATGCGCGATCCGGTTCGCCTCGTTAACGCGGTTGTACGCCATCGCGCCGGCACGCTCGCCGTCGACCTCCATGAGCATCAGGCCGCACGCATCCGGCTCTGCGAGCGACTGCTCCACCTGCGCGAGCAGCGACTCGTGGTCGCGCGCCTGGCGCGGGCCGAGAAACGGGTCGACATCCCCGCCGGCGTACAGCTCGACGAGCCAGTCGACATCGCCGGGAGCAGCCCGGCGCAGCGTGATCATGGGTGCTGCACCGCCTCCACACCGCGCCGCGGCAGCCGTGCGCCCGAGCCGAGCGCCACGCCCGCAAGGATCAGGAAGAAGCCGACGAGCTCGGCGACGCTCACGTGCTCCGACAGGAACACCACGCCGTAGACGAGCGCGGTCGCCGGGATCAGGTAGGAGACGAGCGTCGAGCGCGCGGCGCCGAAGCGGCCGAGCATCCGGAACCAGAGCAGCTGCGCGAACGCCGTCCCGAGCAGCGCGAGCGCAAGGACGCAGCCGATCGCCTTCCAGCTCGGCATGTGCGACGGAGCCTGCGCGATGCCGAACGGGAGCAGCACCACGAGCGCACCGGCAAGGGCGGCCGTCGAGAGCACCGGCCCGCGCACGTGGCCGACGAGATGCTGTCCGTACAGCGCCGACACGCCGTACGACAGCGATGCCAGCGTCACGGCGAGCACGCCCGCGACGCCCCACCAGCCGCCGCCCGGCGCGACGCCCGTCAGCACGACGACGCCGACGAGGCCGAGCCCGACACCCACGGCGCGGATGCCGCGCGGCCGCTCGGAGGGCCGCCAGCGAACAGCGAGCAGCCCGGCGAAGATCGGCACTGACGCGTTCGCGACGGCGGCCAGGCCGGAGTCGATGTGGCGCTCGCCCCACGCGATCAGCGTGAAGGGGATCGCCGAGTTGAACAGCCCGAGCAGGTACGCGCCCCGCGGCGCCTGCCGCAGCTCACCGAGCCCGCCCTGGGCCGCCAGGAAGACGATCAGCGCCGCGCCTGCGACGATGACCCGGATCAGCATCATCGTCGAGGGCTGCAGCTCACGGCCCGCGACCTTGATGAAGAGGTACGACGAGCCCCAGAGCAGGGAGAGGGTCGCAACGAGCGGGACATACGCGCGGGTCACCTGCTCAACGTATCCGGCCCCCTCGCTATGGTGATTCCCTGAGCTCGGTCGCTGAGCAGCCACTCCATCGGGCACTCGGTCTCACCGACGGGGAGCTCGACCGTATCCGGGAGTTGCTCGAGCGTGATCCGAACGATTTCGAGCTCGCGGTGTTCTCGCTCCTCTGGTCCGAGCACTGCGGCTACAAGCACTCCGCACCGCTGCTGCGGCGGCTGCCGTCGTCCGGCGAGCGCGTGCTGCAAGGCCCCGGCGAGAACGCCGGCGTGATCGAC
>DASZBP010000301.1:0-5562 GCA_035943915.1 Gaiellaceae bacterium
CATCCATCAGACCCGGGTCTTCGTCGCGCATGACGCGGAGCACCTCTTCTGGCGGCAGCAAGGGAGCTACGAGTACGCGGGCTGGTCGCTGCACGGGCTGCGATTCGTGAACGGGGAGTTCCGCGGCGTCGACCAGCACGAGTTCGAGCAGGACCCGTACACGCTGCACGGCTCGATCAGGGCCAACCCCGTCTTCGCGACGAGCGATGCCTCTCTCGACGCGCTCGACGTTGGCTACGTGCTCGCCACGCCCGGCGAGACGGTCTCGTCGTCGCTGCAGAGGATCGCGAGGTTCACGATCTCGGGCGACACGATCTTCGCGTACCGAAACCCCGCTGCGTGGGGAGACGCCGCGGTACTCGCGGCGGGCGCGGAGAGCGTGACCCTCCCCGAGCTTCCGGGGTGCACCACACCGGGCCTGATGTGCGCAGACTTCCGGCCGCTTGCTGCGCTCCGGCGTCCCGGCGTGCTGCGTGCGAGCTGGCACGGCGCGGACCTCTCGGTCGACCTGACTCCTTCTTCGCGCAGCCGGCTGATCGTCATGTCACAGGCGTATCGCCCGGGCTGGCAGGCGACGTTCGGCGGAGGCTCCGTGTCCGGCCGCGAGATCGTCGGGGGCCTGACCGCATTCGAGCTTCCGCCTGGCGCGTCGCACGTTACGGTCAAGTTCCGCCCTGCCGATCGGATCGCGGCGGCAGTCGTCAGCTGGGTCACGGTGCTCGGAGCGACCTTGGCCGCCCTGGGAGCGCTGTTCTGGGGTCGCCGCCGCCGGCCGGCTTAGCGCAGGTCCTTGTTCGACTCCATGTCGAACCACATGGCGAAGAGCATGAACTGCGAGCCCGAGATGAGCAGCAGTGCGACGAGGACGATCGTCGGCGTCGTGATCGCGTTCCCCATGAGCCGCAGCACGACCTCCACGGCTCCCAGCGCCAGGCCCGCGAGCGTCATCAGGAACCCGAGCCCGTAGAAGAACACGAGCGGGTGGAAGTCGCGGATCACGTACTTCTCGCGCAACCTCCAGAAGAAGCCCTTCCAGAGCAGCCACGAGATACGCGGAACGACCCGGCGGATCCTGATGCCCGACCGCTCCCCGACGCCGTAGATCGGGCGTGACGGGAAGTCGCGCACGCGCGCGTTCCAGACGTTCAGGTGCACGAGCATGTCGTTGGGGAAGCCGTACGACGTGTAGATGCGGTCGAGGTCGAGCAGCTGCAGCATGCGCAGCGACACGACCGTGTAGCCGGCCTGCGAGTCCGCAACGTGCCAGTAGCCGGATGCGACCTTCGTCAGCAGGCTGAGCACCGCGTTGCCGAGGTAGCGCGAGCGCGGGATCAGCTTCCACGCGCTGCCGGTGAAGAGGCGGTTCGCCTTCGCGTAGTCGAGCTCGCCGCGCACGACCGGCGCCGCCAGCTCCTGCAGCTCGTCGGGGTCCATCTGGTTGTCGCCGGCCATCACCGCCGTCGCATCGATGCGCTCTGCCATCGCGCGGCGATAACCGGTGACGATCGCCGCGCCGACACCGCGGTTGCGGTCGTGGCTGATCACCTCGACGCGCGGATCTCCGAGCGAGCGAGCGCGCTCTGCGGTCTCGTCGCCCGACGCGTCGTCGACGACGAACACGCGGTCGACGAAGCCGGGGATCCCCTGCAGCGTCGCGACGATGAGCTCCTGCTCGTCGTGCGCAGGGACGACGACCGCGACGGTCTTGCCGTCGAGCATTACGCCGCGCGGCGGCCGTCGGCGACGATCGCCGCGATCGCACCGAGCAGCAGACCGATCAGCGCGCCGATCAGCAGCGAGCTGCTCTTCGAGCGGGCGCTCGACTTCACGGCGCGCGCCGGCTCGACCACCTTCGCGCTCTCGACCTGCGTCGCGAACGCGAGCTGCTGCTGCAGCGTCTCTTGCTGCGCGATCAGGTTGCCGAGCCGCGTCTCCGCGTTGTCCTCTTGCGAGACCACGACCAGCTGCTGAAGCGGATCGAGGTTCTTGGACGCCTTCTCCGCGGCGGTGATCGTCGCCAACCGCTTGTTGACCGAGGCGATCTGCTCCGTGACGTGGCCAAGCGTCGTGCGGAACGTGTTGATCTTCACGCCGACGTACGCCGCGGTCGTCTCCTTGACGACGCGGTCGGCGAGCGCGTTCGCGGCGGCGGCCGTGTTCAGCGCATGCGTTCCGGTGACGGTGAGCGAGATCAGCGGCGTGGCGCGTGTCGAGCCTGCACCCGTGGTGGTGCCGACCTGCGCGACGGCGACGTGGCCACGCAGCGCGTGCGGCGTCATGTCGGCCTTGGCGGCGGCGTCGGCCTGAGCAGACGCCGAGCTCGCGATCTGCGAGATCGCGCGCGGGTTCTGGCCGTAGCCCTGGATCAGCGTGCCGCCCGGCGAGACCGGCTGGCCCAGCGAGATCAACGCCGAGGCCGTGTAGTTCGTCGAGCCGCGGAACGAGAACAGCACTCCGACGATCGCGCCGAGGACGAGGCCGGCGACGGGCAGCCACCACCGCGTGCGGACCGACCTGCGCCAGCGGGCGAGGTCGACTTCGCGCTCGGCGTCGTTGTCAGGGGAGGCCATGACGCCGTGAGGCTAGCCGACGCAGAGGCGGGACAGGGCTTTCGCACCTTTCGCCACGTTCGGATCGGCGCCGAACAGGGCGATATGGCAGACGTTCCGCCGTCCGCGGTGCTTGTCGACGCCGATCTTGATCGCCAGAGGATGCGTGCCGATCACGCGCAGATGCTTGAAGCCGGCCCGCCGCAGGGCGCGCAGCGCCGTCCCCTCGCTGAGCTTCCGCAGCGACTTCGCGCGCTTCTCGTCGAGCCCGTAGATCTTCGCGTAGCCGATCAGGTACAGCCGCGCCGAGTCGGCGACGACCGGTGAGTACTTGCCGTCCGGGTACGTCCAGGCGAGAGCGCCCGTGCGCGCGTCGAGCGCGTAGGTGCGCCCCTTCAAGGTCGCGAAGTAGACGCGGCCGGCGACCACGGTCGGCGAGCCCGAGATCGGCCCGTTCGCCGTGAACACCCATTCGAGCGCGCCGGTCGCCGCGTCGAAGCAGAAGAATTTGTGCGAGTAGGAGCCGACGAACACACGGTCGCGCCACACCGCTGCGGACGAGTACACATAGCCGCCGGTGCCATGCGACCAGCGCAGCTTCCCGGTCGTCGCGCCGTACGAGTACATCTTCCCGTCGGTCGCGCCGACGTACACGCGACCGTATGCGACCGCGGGCGTCGCGTAGAACGTGCCGGTGCTTCCGAAGCGCGGCTGCGCCTTCGCCTGCCAGAGCACCTTCCCTGACGAGCGGCTGAGCGAGTACACGTGACCGGAGTAGTCGGCGACGTAGAGGCGGCTGCCCGAGATGGCGACGCCGCCCTTCACCTGCGCGCGCAGCTTCGTCGTCCAGAACGGCTTGCCGGTGCGGCGGCGCAGAGCCCACACGCGGCCGTTCCAGTCGCCGACGAAGACCGCTGCGCCGACAACGACCGGAGACGACTCCGACGGGCCGATCGTGCGCTTCCACAGGATCTTTCCCGTTCCGACGGCGAAGGCGATGACCTGCCCGGTGAGCTTCGCGCTCGGCTTGCGGTTGCACGGCGGCGCGTTCATGAACGATTCGAAGACGACGTGGTGGTCGACGGCCGGAGACGCCGCGACGCAGCGGTGCGAGACGTAGCTCCACGCCTTGCGGCCGTTGCGCGCGCCGACTGCGAACATCGTGCCGTCGTTGTTGGAGAAGAACAGCCGCCCGTACGCGACCGCGGGCGGAAACTCGACGAGGCTGCGCGCATGGAACGTCCACGCGCGCGTGAACGGCGGCGCGAGCGTGCTGCCGTTGATGAAGCGTAGGCGCTCCGAGTCATAGCCGTAGGTCGGCCACGCGACCCCCGGCTCCTTCGGCGCGGGCGGGGGCGCGGGCGTCGTGACGAACTCGACCGTCGACGAGCCCTGGATGTTCCGCTCGGCGTGCTTGATGTGCTCGTAGTACGCGATGCCCGCGCCGAGCACCGCGAGCACCACGAGCCCGCCCAGGACGAGAAGCCAGCGCCTCACCGGCGCTCGACCGCGTAGATCCGGGAGAAACCGTGGAGCAGCAGCCGCTTGCCGCTGCCCGAGACCGGCACGTACTCGCCGTGCGGGAAGTCGAGCACCACACGCCCGGTACGCGCGTCAACGCCGACGATGCGATGCGCGAACGAGCCGGCGTATGCGACGCCGTCGACGACGACCGCGGCGCCGGAGATCGCACCGCCCGCGCCGACCGTCCAGCGCGTTGCGCCGGTGCGCGCGTCGAGCGCGTAGAAGACGCCGTTGTACGCGCCGAAGAACACGCGTCCGCCCCACGCCGCGGGCGACGAGTAGACGTACGAGCCGACGCTGCGGCTCCAGAGGTACGAGCCGCGCGTGGAGAACGCGGTGAGCGAGCCGCCGGTCGAGCTCGGCACGAAGACGCGGCCGCCGGCGACGGCAGGCGTGCCGTAGACGCGGCCGTTCACGCCGCCCGACCAGCGCAGCGCGCCGGTCGTGCGCGACAGAGCCTCGAGGCGCCCGCAGTAGTCACCGAGGTAAAGAGTCGAGCCGGCGACTGCGACCGACGACGTCACCTTGCAGCCGTCGACGTGCGTCCACTGCACGTGGCGCGTGCGGAGGTTCAGAGCCGTGACGACGCCGTTCCACGCTCCGAACACGTCGACGCCGTTCTCGACGACGGGCGACGACTCGACCGGGGAGCCGACGTCGTAGTGCCACAGCAGCCTGCCGTCCGAGCGGCGGAGCACCCAGACGTGGCCGTCCATCCCGTGCACGACGAGCTGGTCGCGCCAGACCGCCGGCGAGGCCGCCATCTTCCCGTGCGGCGTGACGTGCCGCCAGATCACTGCCCCGGTGCGCATGTCCAACGCCCAGATCGTGCCCTGCGCGTTCGAGACGTACGCCACGCCGTCCTGGACGACTGCGGGGAACTCCACGAGCGAATCGAGGCCGCGCGACCACACGACCTTGAACGGCGGCCGCACGTGGATCGCCGGCGGCGCCTGCGTCCGCTGCGGCTGCGCGCCGTACATCGTCCACTGCAGCGCGGGGCGGTAGATGCGGAGCGTCGACTGCGGGTGCGTCCGGAAGGAGAGCCGCACTGCGCGCGTCGAGTACTTCGCCTTGTGCGCCGTCGTGACGAGCGCCGAGCGGTGCTTCAGAGCGACGTAGGCGACGCCGCGCGCGTTCGTGCGCGCCGTGCGGCCTCCGACCGACACGACGGCGCCGAAGACGCGGCGGTTCGTGTCGCCGTCGAGGACGGTCACCGCGACCCGCGACACGTAATGCCTTGCCGGCGCCCGACGCACCGGGACCGGCATGTGCGGCGCGAGCAAATGGGGACGCCCAGCCGTGCCGCAGCCGGCGAGGACCGCGCCCGCCGCGAACAGGAAGACGAGCCGCTTCACGAGTCGAGCGGCTCGAGTGTCCCGTTCGCGTCCTGCAGGATCACCTGGGAGAAGAAGCGCGTCATCAGCACTCCTTCCTGGAATTCGCCGAGAGTCGGCTCGGGCCTTTCGCCCCGTGCAAGTGCGATCGC
>DASZBP010000302.1:0-4725 GCA_035943915.1 Gaiellaceae bacterium
ATGCTCGTGCGGCACATATCCGAGGCCTACTCGGATGATGATCCCGTGGCTTGTCACCGGGTTAATCCCGCGCGGCGCGACCGTTGCGATCGCCGACACTGAGGACGGAACGCCGGAGGAGGTTCTCGCCCGCGGCTACGACGTCGTCCTGCACCTGAGCGAATACGAACTCGTCGACCACCCGGTGCTTCTCACGGTGCTCTGGCGCGACGGACTCGTGCCAGGGTGCGAACCGCCGGCGCCGATGTGGATTCGATGGACCGGCGCAGGGTTCGTCATGGTCGACGAGGCCGAGGCGGCATGAGCGTGCCGGTGCCCCAGCCGAACGCCGACGTTCACCCGCTCGACGACGTCGCAGAATTCCTCGCACGGTACGTGGCCTTCCCGAGCGACGAAGCGCTGACCGCTGTGGCGCTCTGGGTAGTGCACTGCCACCTCGTTGACGCGTTCGAGTCGACGCCACGGCTTGCGCTTCTCTCACCTGAGCGTGGCAGCGGCAAAACCAGGACGCTCGAGGCGCTCGCGCTCCTCGTCCCGATGCCGATCCACACGGTGAACATCTCGCCCGCGGCGCTCTACCGGCTGGTGAATGACAAGACGCCGACGTTGCTACTCGACGAAGCCGACACGTATTTGGGCAACACGATCGCGAAGCAGCACGAGGACCTCCGCGGCTTGATCAACGCCGGCCACCGCCGTGGTGCCACCGTCTACCGCGGCGAGATCAGCGGCAAGACGATCAAGGCCGTCGAGTTCCGAGCCTACGCGCCGTGCGCGCTTGCTGGCATCGGCGATCTGCCAGACACGATCCTTGACCGGTCCGTCATCGTTTCGATGAAGCGCCGGGCACCGCACGAGCGGGTTGACGCGTTCCGCGAACGGCTCGTCAAGCCCGAAGCTGATGAGCTCCGCGAGCGGATCACGGAATGGGCTGACAAACATTTCGCCGCACTCCAGAACGCGTGGCCCGACATGCCGACCGGAATCACCGATCGAGCCGCCGACGTTTGGGAGCCACTCGTCGCGATCGCCGACCTGGCCGGCGGCATCTGGCCTGAACGTGCCCGTCTCGCCGCCGTTGCTATCAACTCGGCCCGACGCGACCGTGACCCCAGCCTTGGCGTGCAACTCCTCGCCGACTGCCGACGCGTCTTCAGCGACCGCGACGCCGACAGGCTCACAACTCAGGAGCTGCTCGAGGCGCTACTCGATCTCGACGAATCACCTTGGGGCGATCTCCGAGGCAAGTCGCTGAACGACCGCGGCCTCGCCACTCGACTCCGCAAGTACGAGGTTCGACCCGGATCGCACCGCTTCGAAAACGCCACGAAACGCGGCTACCTACGCGAAGATTTCCACGACGCCTGGCAGCGTTACCTCGCCCCGCCCGTCGCGGATGTTGCGGATGTTGCGGATGCTCACGTAGAGGAGCGCGCAGGCGCCCCTGTTGCGGTGTTGCAGGAAGGGGTGGGGGTGAACCCTCTGTCATCCTATGAAGATAAGCCAAAAACGGCCGAAGACCCGCTGCGCCCCCCTTCCCCGAAGGAAGCGCAACAACCGCAACATCTGCAACCGAGCTGGTTCGACTCGGTCGACCTTGAAGAACTCGAGCGGCAGGCCGAAACCGACACCGAAGACACCACCTCCGGGGTCGTGTCAGCGGTCGCAGACATTGTGCTTCCGATTGATGACGGCCCCGATCCGAAGCGGCCCCCGCTCGACGAGAGCCTTGTCCCCTACGACCTCGACGCAGAGCTGGCGGAGGCCTGGCTCGACTCATGACCGATCAACTCGTCGACGCGAATGCGGTCGCGGAACGTCTCGGAGTTCCGACCTCATGGGTGCGCGAGCAGGTGCGGTCCGGAGCGATCCCGCATCTCAGGCTCGGTCGCTATGTGAGGTTCGATCCGGCTGATGTCGACGCGTGGCTCGGCTCGTGCAAGGCGGCCGGCCGGCCGGTGGCGTTCCGTACGAGAGCTGCTGGACCTCCGCCGTCGAGAGGCGTATAGTCGATGTCGTGGTTGATTCAGGCATCCACATCCTCACGCTTCACTACGCTTGCGCGCGGCCCCCGGGACTCCGGGCCGGCGCCTGAATCGCCGTGCCCGCCCGGGGGTCGCTTCGCTAGGAGGTCCGTAATGGCCGATCTTGGTGAGCCAGTACGCGTGATCGAGATCACGCCGCTCGAAGCCCCAGTCCCCTCGGAGGCACCGGCCATCGACCCTGTGCCAACGCCTGAGCCCGAGAGAGTCGGGGATCAGCAGTCATGAAGAACATCCCGGAAGGGACATACCTCGACCCCGTGGTCGGGTGGCGGTTCTGGCGTGTCCAGCGGATCCAAACGCTTGCGAATGCCGCCACGCGATACAGGCTGTGCGCTGCCGGCAAGAACGGCCGCCCGAAGGTGTGGCAGCCCAAAACCGCAACTGTCGCTCACTGCTCTGATTGGTCGGCAAGGCATGAAGCGCCGCACCCGAACCACTCCTGCGGCATCTACGCCTACTCAGACCTCGTTGATGCGGAGCGGCATCTGGCAGTGATGGAGGCCTTCGCTCAGAATGCGGACAAGCAGACGCCGACCTCGGATGCATGGGCGCTCGGACGCGTGTCGCTTTGGGGACGTGTCGTTGAATGCGAGAAGGGCTGGCGGGCGCAGTTCGCTTACCCCTACACGCTGACGATCTTCACCGGAAGGTCGGGACTCGTGTCACAAATCACCGATGACTACGCCGTCGATGCTGAGCGGCTGCCTCGTGCTGACGTTGCGAAGCTCGTGAAGAAGTACCCCGACGCCGTGGACGACGCGCTGAGCGACGCCGCATATGACAAGTGGTACTCGACGACGATCTATGGGCGTATGGATAGTTCGTTCCTGAAGCCGTACCACGAGGCCGTTATGGCGCGCTTCGACGCGCTCGAGGCGTCCGTGGCGGCGATTAAGCAGGGGCGTAATGCCTAGCGGTGCGGCAGTCATTCGCTACGACGGCAGCCGCGGAGTCGTCTGGCGGATCAAATGGACGGACGCGTCCGGTCGGCAGGTGCAGGAAACGATCGGGGCCGAACGTGACGGCGTGACAAAGAAGCAGGCGGAGGTGGAGCTTCGCGAACGACTCACAAGAGTCGCGAAGAAGGGCTACCGCCGACCTCAGCGGCTCACTTTCTGTGAGTACGCCGAGACGTGGATGACGGAGGGGCAGCAGCGGCGAGCCTGGAAGCCGAAGACGGTGAAGGCGTACCGGAACGCACTCGACCGGCTGCTGCCGACGTTCGGGCCGCTGCCGTTGGCGGTTGTTCGGCCGCGTGACATCGCCGCTCACGTCAAGGACGCGCTAGGCGACCATTCGCCGGCGACGGTAAATCTCGACCTAACCGTGCTGCACAACGTGTACGCAGCTGCGAAGCGGGAGGAGCTCGTCGACGCAAACCCGGTGGAGTCTGCGGAGCGGCCGAAGATCACGCGGCGCCGCTGGCGCATCCTCGAGCCTGCTGAGGTCGGCCTGGTGTTGCGGTCGTTCACAGACGAGCAGGCCCGAACGATCTTCCTCACCTTGGCGCTCACAGGGCTGAGGCGGTTCGAGCTGCAGAACCTCTGCTGGCGCGACGTCGACCTGATCGAGAACGTGTTGCGGGTTCAAGAATCAAAGAGCGAGGAGGGCGAGCGCACCGTCGCGCTCGCTCCTCCGCTCGCTGAAGCGCTCTGGCAGCAGAAGCGGCGTACCGCGTTCAACGGCGACGACGACTACGTGTTCTGCCATCCGGAGCGCGGCTCGAGGATCGGTCACGAGTGGTACGCCGACGAGTTCCGGGCGGCGCTCAAGGCGGCCGGGATCACCGACTATGTTCGGCCGTTCCACGACGCACGCCACGGCGCGTTGACGAACATGGCCGCTGCCGGCGCGGCTCCTGTCGCGTTGATGGCGACGGCCGGTCACCGGTCGATGCAGACCACGAACCAGTACCTCCATCTGGCCGGCGTCGTGTTTCGCGACGAGGCTGAGGCGCTCGCACGCCGGTACAACTTTGTACCCGACTCAGCCGATCTCACCGCATCTGAGAGCACCGAGCAGCCTGCAACCAAGCCGAATCGCGGATAGCCGACGGCGAATCCAACAACTTCATATTGGCTCGACGAGCCCACCGATCCGCCTCCGAAGCGCGCGTTCCCCGGCCGCGCGGAGGTCGCGGTGATCGGCGGCGGCGTGACGGGCTGCTCGTGCGCGCTGACGCTGGCGGAGCGGGGCGTACGCGTCCGCCTGTTCGACGCACGCGAGATCGCAGGTGGCGCCAGTGGGCGGAACGGCGGCTTCGCGCTGCGCGGTGCGGCCGTGCCGTACGACGTCGCACGCGCCCAGCTGGGCAGAGACGAGGCGCGGCTCTACATGCGGCTGACCGAGCGGGCGCTCGATCGCATGGCAGAGCTCGCCGGTGATGCGCTGCGCCGCGTCGGGAGCCTGCGGCTCGCGTATGGCGACGCCGAGCTCGAGTCGCTGCGAGCCGAGCACGACGCGTTGCGCGAGGACGGCTTCGCCGTCGAATGGGTCGACGCGCTCGAGCCTCCGCTCGACCGGCTGTACCGCGGCGCGATCCTGCACCCGCACGACGGGGCGCTCGTCCCTGCCCGCTGGGTCCGGCGGCTGGCACTGCACGCCGCCGAAGCAGGCGCGGATGTTCGTGAGCATTCACGGGTCGACGTCGGCAGCGTCGATGCAGACGCGGTCGTGGTCG
>DASZBP010000303.1:0-9195 GCA_035943915.1 Gaiellaceae bacterium
GGGGCGGCCCGTTCCCGGGTCAGCACGAGTTCTTCGCGCGCATGTACATCGCCCACGTCTTCCTGCTGCCGGCGCTGATCGGGCTGATGCTCACCGTGCACCTGATGCTTGTCGCGCTGAAGCACCACACGCAGTTCAGGAGCTCGCCGCGCCAGACGGAGCGCAAGCTCGTCGGCGTACCGACGTACCCCGGCCAGACGCCGCGCTCGCTCGCGCTGCTGCTCGCCACGGCGGGACTGCTGTTCCTGCTCGGCGGGCTCGTGCAGATCAACCCGATCTGGCTCTGGGGCCCGTACCACACCTATCTCTCCACGAACGGCGCGCAGCCCGACTGGTACCTCGGCTGGCTGATCGGCGGCCTGCGGCTTATGCCCGGCTTCGACGTGACGATCGGCCACTACACGCTGATCCCCGGGCCGTTCTGGGGCGGTGCGCTCTTCCCGCTGATCGTGATGGGCTTCCTCTACCTGTGGCCGGTCCTCGAGCGCAGGCGGACCGGCGACTACGGGTACCACAACCTGCTCGACCGTCCACGCGACGCGCCGTGGCGCACCGCGATCGGCCTCGGGTTCGCGACGTGGGTGTTCCTGATCTTCGTCGCGGGCAGCTCGGACCGCGTCGACGTGCTCTTCAACCTCAGCTACCAGGCGCAGATCCACACGTACTGGGTACTCGTGTGGGTGCTGCCGGTGATCGTCGGCTTCGTCGCGTACCGCGTGTGTGTCGAGCTCGTGCGCGGCGAGCGCGTGGAGCACGACCGCAAGAGCGCCGAGCGCGCCGCGAAGGCTGAGATTTGAGCGTCCGGCCGTTGACGGTGCTGGAGCAGAAGCTGGGGGACGCGCACGGGCTCGCGCTCGCGGCGATCGACGCGACACGGAAGGTCGACGCGCTCATCGGCGACGTCGAGCTGCGCGGGCGGCTGCGCGCGATGCGGAAGGAGGCCGAGGAGACTCGCGACCGCTGCGTCCTCATCGCGAGCGCCGAGATGCTCGCGCACGCGAACACGATTCATCACCGCGCAGGCGACCTGGCAGGCGCGTGGTTCAACGCGGGAACGGACGCGCTCAGCGCCTGGAGCTTCCTCGCCATGGGCGAGGCCGCCGAGGTGACGACCTGGGCAGCCGTCACCGAGCTCGCGCTACAGGCGAAGGACAGCGCCGTCGCCGATCTCGCCGCGTGGGCGCTGCCGGTGCAGCAGGAGCATCTGGCCACGGCCCTCGCCGGCGCGGTGCGCCTCGCGGGGCACGAGCAGGCGCTCGGCCCCCGCTTCGGCTAAGACACCCCCGGTGATCGCGCTGATCGGGAACCTCTCACGCGACGTCCTGCCGGACGCGAAGCCGCGCGTCGGCGGCGGCTCGTTCCACGGCGCGCGTGCACTGCAGCGGCTGCGCGTCGCGGCGAGGGTGGTCGCGCGCTGCGCGGTCGAGGACAAGGACGCGCTGCTGCCGCCGCTCGTGCGACTTGGGACGCCCGTGCGCTACGTCGAAGGCTCGTCGACAGCGACGTTCGAGATGTCGTACGCCGGCGACGTCCGGCAGATGCGCGTGGGTGCGATCGGCGACACGTGGCAACCGTCCGACCTTCCCCCACTGCCGCCGGCGATCCGGTGGGTGCACGTCGCGCCGCTGTTCCGCTCCGACTTTCCCGCCGAGACGCTTGCCGCGATCGCGTCGCGCCGACGGCTGTCGCTCGACGGGCAGGGCCTCGTTCGCGTGCCGCAGACAGGCGAGCTGAAGCTCGACGCCGACTTCGACCCGGAGGTGCTGCGGCACGTGTGGGTGCTGAAGCTCGCCGACGACGAAGCCGAGATCATCGGCGACCTTGCCGCACTGCACGTGCGCGAGATCCTCGTGACGCACGGCTCGCGCGGCTCGACCGTCCATGTCGGGGGCACGAGCGAGTTCGTGCCCGCGCATCCGCTCGCGGGCGACCCGACCGGGGCGGGCGATGCGTTCGCCACCGCGTACATCGTCGCGCGCAACGCAGGCTTCGCTCCCGTCGGCGCGGCGCAGCGCGCGACCGCCGTCGTTGCCTCACTGCTCGCCCGATGATCGCCGTCACCGCCGCCGGAACGTTCACCGTCGACCTGGAGACGGAGGAGATCGAGCCGTACGACGGGCCCGTCGACATCGCCGCGGCGCCCGAGCTCTCGCTGCCGCGCGTCGTCGCCGCCGCGGCGGCAGGGTCAACGGTCGTCGCAGTGGTCGACGCGAAGCCGCCGATGGTCGTGTCGCACGACGCGGGAACGACGTGGCGCGAGTCAGGCCGCGGGCTACCGCCGGGCGTGGCGGTCGCCGTCGATGCCGACACGGTCGTCTACGCCGCGCGCAACCGGCTCTACGTCTCGGAGAACGGCGGACTGTTCTGGCGCGTGTTGTCGGTGGAGCTGCCGGAGATTCACGCCGTCGCGATCTGAACCGGATACCCGGCGCGCAAGACCTCGAGTGTCGAAGGCGGCGTGATCGCCTGAGCGTCACCGCGCACCGGGCGCGGCTCGCGCTCCCCGTAGCCCGCAGTCGTCCACTCGACGAGCGCGTCGCCGAGCACGAGCTTCGGCGTGTCGTCGAGGACGAACGCGCCGTCGGGAAGCTCGCTCCACGGCACGCCGTGGAGCCGGCGCGTGTGCGTCCCGCGCACGATGCGCTCGCCGTGAAGCTGCTTGTTGATCTCGGACGCGCTCAATCCGCCGAGCGCGTCGCGGTACGCGTTGTACGACGCGCGGCGGCACAGAGCGCACGGACGGTGACCCGCGGCGAACGCGACTGCCTCGTCGTGGAAGAAAAGCCAGGTGAAGCGGCCCGGGCGGAACAGCTCGCTGTGCCAGCCGCGGAACTCGAGCTCGCAGATGATCCAGAGGTCGGTCGCGTGGAAGCGCACGATGTCCGCGCCCCGGTGCACGCAGCCGCGGTTGCCGGTCCACGCACCCCGAAGCGGGATGGCGACGATGTCGCCGAGTGGAGTGACGCGATTCCGGTGCATATTCGGAAACAATTACACCTCACACTTGCGCGGCGGTGCTCGTTTCATCTACAGTCCGCATCCGCTTATGGACAACGCCACCGCCAACCTGACTCTGTCCGTCTTCGCCGGGAGGCCTCTGCGCTAGGCAACTAGCCGCAGCACGACCCCTTGCGAAGGCGACCTCAGGGTCGCCTTCGTCGTTTCTATTCCATTTCAAGTGCTTTTCCGAGCACGGCTTTTGCGTGCTCTTTTCACCACGACTGCAGCGAAGGAGGGACGAAATTGCACCAGCATCTGCTCCTGCACGCGCAGCGCCCGGTCTCCGGACGCCCCGCAAAGCAGATCCAGCTCGAGGCGCGCCGGGAGGCCCGGCGTCGCTCTCAGCCGACCACGACGGGCTCGGCGCGCTCTGCGCGCCGGGCCCGCATCGTCGATCCGCCGACGCGCGGGTCGAGCAGGACGTACACGAGATCGACGACCAGGTTCCCGACGATGACGACGAGCGTGATCATCGTGACGACCGCAAGCACGAGGGGAAGGTCGAGCGCGGACGAGCCCGCGAAGGTGTTCACCGCCAGGCGCCCGAGGCCGAACATCCCGAACGCCGCCTCGATGTAGACGGCAACGCCGATCGCGGTGCCGATCTCCATGCCGATCATCGTGAGAAGCCGCAGGCCCGCATTCGGCAGCACATGGATCCCGATCACGCGCTTCTCGGTCGCGCCCTTGGCACGCGCGGTGCGGACGAAGTCCTCGTGCATGACCTCGAGCACGCTCGCACGGCTCATGCGCGTGTACAGCGCGAGGAACAGCAGCGCGAACGAGACCCACGGCAGGATCAGGTGCTGGGCCCAGGGCCAAGGACCGCCGCCGCAGGGCACGGTTCCGTTGAAGCCGATCCCCGCGGTCGATACCGGGTGGCTCACGAACGTGCAGTATCCCCCGTCCGGGAGCCACTTCAACTGGTCGCCGAAGACGGTTCGCAGGATCAGCCCGAGGACCATCGGATGGGTGCAGATCGCCAGGAGCGTGAGCAGGGAGAGCATCCGGTCGCCGATCGAATTCCGGAACCGCGCGCCGACCGCGCCAAGCGGCAAGGCGAGCAGGAGCACGAGCACCGCCCCGCCCAGCACGATCGATCCCGTGATGCGCGTCGCGGTGAACAACTGCGGGCCGACCGGGAATTGCTTGATCGATGTGTTCCCGACGACCTGCGCGCCGCTCCATTGCTTGCCGAAATCACCGCGCGCGATGTGCGAGACGAAGTTCCACCACTGCACGTACTTCGGACGATCCAGCCCGAGCAGATGGTTTGCGTGGCTGATCTGGTAGTTGCTGAGGTGCTGGCCCAGGGGGTAGATGAACTGCGCGGGCGTCGTCGGGATCGCCCAGAAGATCACGAACGTGAGCGTGATCATGAGGAGCAGCGTGATCACGCTGGCCACAAGGCGCCGCACGATGAACGCAGCAACGCGGTTCATGTCTCTCTCGGCGCGAGCGCGCGCCGTGCTCCCTCCGCAACCTGGTTCAACGACACGACCGAGATCATGATCGCAAGCGTCGGGAAGATCGTGAGCCACGGCGTGAATGCCGACGCGTTGTACTGGCGCGGCGCATAGATCGAGCCCCACGTCGTCACGAGCATCGAGCCCCACGTCGGCGTCGTCAGCGGCACGCCCGCGCCGATGAAGCTCAGCCCGACCTCGAGCAGGATGTTCGTCCCCACTGCGACGGCGCCCCAGACGAGCAGCGTCGGCAAGAGGTGCGGGAGCAGGTGGCGGAAGATGATGCGCCAGTCGGAAGCACCGATCATTCGCTCCGCCTCGACGAACTCCGCGTTGCGCAGCAGCTTGATCTGCGCGCGGACGAGCCGCAGCGGGTAGAAGGCCGTGAAGAGGCCGATCGTCAGCGCCACCAGGAAGACGCCGGGAGGCAGCACGTGGCGGATCGAGATCGGCTCGAGCGTGGGCCGCAGTCGCACGCTGACGAGCACCAGCAACAGGATGAGCGGGAACGCCATCACCAGCTCCGTGAGCCGGCTGACGATCGCGTCGATCCAGCGCCCGAAGTAGCCGGCAAGCAATCCGAGTGGCACGCCGACCAGGATTGCCACGAGCACGCCGCCCAGGCCGACCTCGAGTGAGGCCTTTCCGCTGTCGAGCAGGATGATGAACTCGTCGCGGCCGACGTTGCTATCTGCGCCGAGAATGAACAGCGTGCGCTTCGTCCCCTTCGAGGGAGGCGCGATCGTGTTGTCGGGCAGGCTCCTCGCGACGTTCAGATCGGGGATATGCGCCCACGGGCCAACCGGCTTCAAGTTCGCGTTCACCGCGTACGGGAAGAGGTCGGTGCCGTTGTGACCGAGCGCGCTGCTCGCGATTGGGCCGCCGGCGAGCGACGCGACGACGACGATCAGAAGCGCGATCGCGGCCGCGGCGGATGTGCGGTCGCGCATGAACCTGCGCCACGTCACGGGATGACAAACTCCCCGCGCGACACCGTCACGGCGGAGCCGCCGACGCGCACGCGGTCGATGCGGTCCGCCGTTCCCTCGACGGAGGCGTAGAGCTTGGACGGGCGGCCGATCTCGGCGCCCTGCGAGATCTCGATCGTCTCCCCGAACTCGATGCGGCCGTGCCGCGCGAGGTGGATCGCGAGCGGACCGGCGGCCGAACCGGTCGCGGGATCCTCGCTCACGCCGTGACCGGGAGCGAACATGCGCGTCTTCCAGCCGCTGCCGTTCCTCGCGAAGGTGTTGACGCCGAGTCCGGTGATGCGGCCCATCGCGCCGAAGTCGGGCGCAAGCGCAGCGACCTGCTCCGCCGACTCGAGCTCGATGTACACGTGGCCTGGGCCGAGGTCGTACCACTCGACCGGGAGCCCGGATGCCTGCGCGCCGACCGCCGCAACCAGCGCGTCCGCGTTCTCGAATGGCTCCCACTTCGGGATCGGCTGCTCCATCCAGCCGAAGACGATCTTCGGCCCCTCCCGCTCCAGCTCGACCGGGACGACGCCTGCGAGCGTCTCGAGCCGGATCGTCTGCAGCGACAGCGGCGCACCGAGCACGAAGGCCGAGCCGAGGGTCGGATGGCCGGCGAACGGCAGCTCGTTCCCAGGCGTGAAGATACGAATTCGGACGTCTGCTTCAGGGGTGGTCGGAGGCAGGACGAACGTCGACTCGCTGAAGTTCATCTCGCGCGCGAGCGCCTGCATATCCCCGTCCGTCAGGTCGCGCGCGTCCGTGAATACGGCGAGCTGATTGCCCTCCAACGGGGTGTCCGTGAACACGTCGCAGACGACATAGCGAAATCGCCGCACGACACCCGACTCTAGTCAAAGGCTCCGCGCTCTACGCTAGGGCGATGCGAATCTTTCTCGTTCGTCACGCCGAGGCCGCTTCGGGCGAGCCCGACGAGCTGCGTCCGCTCACGGCGGAGGGGAACGCGGCCGCGCGCGAGCTCGGCGACCGGCTCGCGTCGGAGAAGCCCGACGCAGTTGTCTGCAGTCCTCTCCTTCGCGCGCGCGAGACCGCCGAGCACATCGCGCGCGCGGCGGGGCTCGAGGCCGAGCCGGAGGAGAAGCTCGCGCCGGGCGCCGGCATCACCGACCTGAGCGCTGCCGTGAGCGGCCGCGGCGGGACCGTCGTCGTCGTCGGGCACCAGCCAGACTGCAGCGAGATCGTGCTCGCGCTCACCGGCGAGGAGCGCAACTTCGAGCCGGGCGCGTTTGCGGAGCTCGAGCTGTGAGCGCGGCGGTTGCCGTTCGCGGGCTGACCATGCGCTATGGCGACGTCGACGCGCTGAAGGGGATCGACTTCACGATCGAGGCGGGCGAGGTGTTCGGCCTGCTCGGCCCGAACGGCGCGGGCAAGACGACGACGGTCGAGATCCTCGAGGGCTACCGCCGCCGCACGGGCGGCTCGGTCGAGGTGCTCGGACAGGACCCGCCGCATGCGTCGCGCGCGTGGCGCAACCAGGTCGGTGTCGTGTTGCAGAGCAGCTCGCTCTATCCGAACCTCACGGTGCGAGAGAGCCTGCGCGTGTTCGCCGGCTACTACGACGCTCCGCGTGACGCGGACGAGGTGACGACGCTCGTCGGCCTCGACGACAAGGCGGGCGCGCGCGTGCGCACGCTGTCGGGCGGGCAGAAGCGTCGGCTCGACCTCGGGCTCGCGCTGATCGGCGACCCGGAGCTGATCTTCCTCGACGAGCCGACGACCGGCTTCGACCCGGGCGCGCGACGCACTGCGTGGGACACGATCCGCAATCTGCGCTCCCTCGGCAAGACGGTGCTGTTGACCACGCACTACCTCGACGAGGCGGAGCAGCTCGCCGACCGCGTCGCGGTGCTGCGCGACGGCGAGATCGTGCGCGAGGGGACCCCCGCGGAGCTGACCGGCGGCTCGGGCGAGACGGAGATCCGCTACCGCCGCGACGGCAACGACGTCGTCGAGCGCACGACAGACGCGACGCACCGGCTCAACCAGCTGACGAGCGAGGCACTCGCCCGCGGTGAGACGCTCGACGAGCTCGAGATGCGGCGGCCGAGCCTCGAGGACGTGTACCTCGAGCTAACGCGCGACTGAGGCGAGCAGCTCGTACGAGCGCAGCCGCGTCGCGTGGTCGTGGATCGCCGACGCGAGGATGAGCTCGTCCGCGCCGGTCTCTGCCGCGAACGCGTCCAGCTCTGCGCGCACCACCGCCGGGGTTCCGACGAACGAGCGCGCGAGCATCCCCATGACACGCCCCTTCTCCACCGGCGACCAGTAGCTCTCGATGTCGTCGATCGGCGGCGGGAGCTTGCCGCGGCGGCCGCGGAAGATGTTCGTGAAGGACTGCTGCACGGACGTGAAGAGACGTCGCGCCTCGGGCTCGGTGTCCGCGACGATCGCGTTCGCACCCACCATCACGTACGGACGATCGAGTTGAGCCGAAGGCCGGAACTGCTCGCGGTACAGCGCGACCGCGGGGAGCAGCGCGTCGGGCGCGAAGTGCGACGCGAACGAGTACGGCAGGCCGAGTGCCGCAGCGAGCTGCGCCCCATACAGGCTGGAGCCGAGGATCCACAGCGGGACGCAAGCGCCTGCGCCGGGCGTCGCGACGATCGCCTGCCCGTCCTGCACGTCCCCGAGATAGTGCTGCAGCTCGAGCACGTCCTGCGGGAACGAGTCCGCGCTCGTGTTGTCGCGCCGGAGCGCGCGCGTCGTCTGCACGTCCGTTCCCGGTGCGCGCCCGAGGCCGAGATCGATGCGGCCCGGATGCAGCGCCTCGAGCGTCCCGAACTGCTCGGCGATCACGATCGGCGCGTGGTTCGGGAGCATGATCCCGCCCGCGCCGACTCTGATCGTCGAGGTTCCGGCCGCGACATGCGCGATCACGACGGCGGTTGCAGAGCTGGCGATGCCGACGGCGTTGTGATGCTCGGCAAGCCAGATCCGCCGGTAGCCGAGCCGTTCCGCATGCTGCGCGAGGTCGAGCGAGTTGCGCAGCGCTTCACCGACCGTCGATCCCTCGACGATCGGCGCGAGGTCGAGGATGGACAGCGGCGGCGGCACACGGACAGGGTGCCTGACGGAGTACCGCTAGCCTCCGGGTGAGTGAAGATCTTCCTGCACGAGCTGCGCACCGAGCAGCTGCTCTTCTGGCGCAACCGGGAAGCGGCGTTCTTCACCTTCTTCCTACCGGTGATCTTCTTCCTGATCTTCGGGTCGATCTACGGCAGCGACACCATCCAGGGGATCAAGGGCGCGAAGTTCCTCGAGGCGGGGATGATCGGCTACGGCGTCGCGTCGACGGCGTTCGCGGGCCTGGCGATCACGATGGTCATCCGCCGCGAGTCGGGCGTGCTCAAGCGCATCCGCTCGACCCCGCTCCCGCCGTCGGTGTACCTCGTCGCCGTGCTCGTCTCGACGTTCATCACCTTCCTGATCGAGGCGGCGCTGATCGTCGCGATCGGGCGCGTGCTCTTCCACGTCGGCTTCCCCCGCCAGATCGGATCGCTGCTCGTCGCGCTTGTGATCGGCGCGGCCGCCTTCGCGGCAATGGGGCTCGGCCTCACCGGCGCCGTCCGCTCGGCCGAGGGCTCGTCGGCGGTCGTGAACTTCATCTACCTGCCGATGGCGATCATCTCCGGGACGTTCTTCAGCCCGCAGCACTACCCCGGGTTCCTGAAGGCGATCGCCGACGTGTTGCCGCTGACCTACTTCACGAAGCTGACACGCAACGTGATGGTCCA
>DASZBP010000304.1:0-3865 GCA_035943915.1 Gaiellaceae bacterium
ATAGTTCCCGTCGTCGTCGAAGATGAACACACCAACCTCAGCTTGAATGGCGCCCTCACCAAGCAGCGGCTCCAACACCTCCGGAATCGCGCGGCTCGACGCCACCCGCTCCTCAGGCCCACCATCAAGGCCCTCTCCACCCGTCGTCAACGGATCCGCTGCCACAGGGTCTAGCATGCCTCAAAAGTTACTCTCCGAGCGGGCGCTGACCGAGGCTCCGTCGCGATCAGCCCGACGGTCTCGGGATCGTTGACGTCCCGGCTGTCTAGCCAGCGGCGAACCTGAAGCAGGCTCCGCCCATCTCATCGATAGCGGCTGACAACTCGGGCGGCACGTCATCGCTCATGGAACGAGTTAACGGTCTTCCGTCGACTCGTTGTACCGACGAATAGACGCAGCCTGCAGGTCGCCCGGCGACTAGCGCAGCCTGGCGCCAAGAGCCGCTGGATGGTCCGGACCCCGGGCATAAATACGGGCGGCGACACGGCGGTTGTCGACGACGCAGATCACGGATGTGAAATCACCGCGCTGCGTGGGGTTTCCGTGCTGGCCCATGAGCCGCCGTCGAAGAGATGCGGGCCGCTCTCCGGCCAAATTGGCGGTTGCCGCGATCAGGCGATCGCGACGCCCCCAACCTGACTAGATGTAACCGCTGGCAGGATGGTAGGCGGGCGCGCTCGGTGAACCAGCCGCCGTGGGGAATGGAGGTGCGAACGCCCAGAAGGCGGCAAGTGCCATCACCAAATAGCGAGCAAGGAGCGAGCGGTGAAGACGGGACGATGTGCGCCCACGCTCAGCGTCGTTGATGTCCTCTAGCACGGCAAAAGCGTCAGCGGGAACTGGAAACCGGTGGTGGTGTTGCGATCTCGCTCAGGAACGTTGGCGCATCTTCGAAGTAGATTGCTGCGCTATCCGCTGGCAACCGTGCGACGCGCACCTGCTGCACGCTCACGCCCCGGTTTGCAGCGAGGAATACGCGAAGCCATGCTCTAGCCTGCGGCCGCGAAGACAGGTGAGGACTGACCCGTTCCTCACCTTGCATGATCACGTGCACGCAATTGGCATCCCGTCCCACGCGCCCATTCTAACTCCCTACGCGCGCCTTCGTCGGAGACCAGGCCCTTGAACGGGGCTGGCGAACAGGCTTGCCTGACGACTCCCCAACGCCGAACGGTGGGGAGTCGGAGCCCATGCGAGCCGCCCGACAGAAGTATTGACCGCGGCTAGCGCTCAGCCTCGCGGACTGAAGGGATTGCGGATAGGGCGTTGGTGGCGCGACCACCGTTGGGCGCGACATCTCCGCTGGCGCGGGAGAATCGGCGTTGGACACAACGTGCCAGGGGCGACGAGCGGTCCCGTGTGAGCCCAGCCCGAGTGCTCACATCGCGCCTACGAAGCGGCGACCGGGCTGACCGCTTCGAAAGCCTTCCCACGGGGCAGCGGTTGACGATCGACGGGGGTTCACTGCAAACGTGTGAGTTACTTTGAAAATGGACGTCCGCTCATGCACGTCCGGAGCACTGCCCCCCGGTATTTCGGACATTCTCCCCGGGGGTTTCGCTTCAAGCGCTTGGGGCGGAGCCTCCTTTTCGTGAGCGCAGTGAGCCATCTCGCTCGAGGGGTCGCATGTCTTGGTCCCTCAGTGACCGTCCTAACAGACAGACAACAGACAGGCGAGCGACGAATGCAGCTGAGGGACTCGGGCGGTACTGCTTCCCGCGCTTACCTTCTTCCTTTCAGACACTCGGCCTGCAATCCGGACGCAGTTGGCCGACTCCGTCGGCAAGCTTCTCCGGACTTGTATTCTCGACCCGGGCGGGGGAGAGAAGGAGGAATCGGCCTTGACCGAAGGCCCCTCTGATCACCGCAAACTCCCCCGCCTCCATACGCGGCTCCCGCAAACTCCCCCGCCTCCATACGCGGCTCAACTTACTTCCTCCGGCATATGCGTCCGACCAACGAAGCAAAAGGAAGCCATTCGTCATCGACACGGACGCTGTCGCACCAGGCGCACTGCACCAGGTGCCGCTAATCGCCCGTGCCTCACGGAGTAGCTCCGTTGTCGCGTCGCTGCGGCGCCGAGCGTTGAAGCCTCTCAAGGCAGGCGTCCCCCGCCTGCTCAACCGATCCGGCCCATGAAAGCCCGCGCGGCAAACTCGCGACCCATCAGAACGAAGGATCTCCGAGTCTCCTAGTTTCACCCACCAAGGCGGCCCGGGACTCTGGCAGGAGCCCAAGGAGCGGCACGCCGAGACCAGTACGCTATCCCGAGCCGCACAAAAAATCATAACGCGAAGCGGCGATCGTTTCGCATCTTCTGGCGCAAGTGAATACGGACGCGAGCCCAACCCGGACGAAGGGCCCTGGGAGCGGTACAACCCGGACGCGTCCGCAAAGCTGGGTTTGTGGGATGGGTAGACCAGCTGCCGGAGGTCTCGTTCAGTTCGTAGACGGTGAGTTAGTTGGTTCGGCGGGCGCTCTTGGCTGAGGTCGCCGAAGACGTTTCCGGGCTCGGGAAACTGGCGAGGGACGGCATGGGCGCCTGCGTCCGGGACCGCCGCGGCCGCAACCTCGACGAGGACTGCGTCCCGGGCATCAATTCGAGCGGGGCCCACTGGGGCGGGCGATGTGGGCCTTCTGCTCTCCTTGCCTTTGAGCGGCCAGACCCGCCCGATTGCCTTTGAGCGGCCAGACCCGCCCGACCTCGCACGTCATCGCCGCAGCCGTGAGCGCGAGAGAAAGCCGCGGCACGCCCGGCCGAAGTCCGGGCGTGCCGCTTACTGCGAAGTCGAATTGTCCGGCGTTATCCGAAGATTGGGTAGTAGCCGTAGACGGAGTCGTCGGCGACCTGTGTGGTGACGACGTTTCCGCCGTCGCCGACATACATGCCCGTCGGTGTCAGCGTGGGCGAGGGATTGCACTCGAGGTGGTAGGCGCCAAGGTTCTCTCCGCCATCGATGTTGCCTGCGACCGCTGAGGGAACCCAGTAGCCGGCCATGAGCAACGCGATCGCCTTGTCGGAGGGGAAGACCGCGCCCCCGTCGTGTTCGAACTTGGAGTAGCAGACGAACATCGAGTTCACCTGGACGGTGCCTGTGGCGGGCATCAACGTCGCTGAAATGTCCAACACGGCGCCGCCGCCGGAGCCGCTGCCCGACAGCACATCCCCCGGTGACGGTGTCGAGCCGAGAGAGAAGGTGTAGCTGGCGGGCCCGAACATCGCGCAGTTCGTGGGACCGGTCGCCCAGAGGCCGAGGATGTCTCCGCCTTTGGCCGACAGCGACGTCGGGAAGGTGTTCATGACGTTCGGCGTCAGCGTCTCAACCGCCGACACCGCAACCACCGTGTAGCTGCCGCCGCTCGGACGGATAACGACAGCGGCCATCTGACCCCCCGCGCCGCCCGCCAACGTGCTCCAGCTCGAGATCCGCCAGGTACCCGATGGCACCGTATTGGCGGTGCCCGACGTCGCCCAGACTGTCAAATCAGCGCCGCAAGTCACCCCCGTCCCCGTCTGCCCGATGGTCTGCGCCATCGCCGGCGCCGCAAACGCAACGGCCGCCAACAACACGACCCCAACCACCATCATTTTCCGCACTTCAGTCTCCTTTTTAATCGCCGCCGGTCGGGAACATTTCCCGCTCGCAAACCAAATGTCCCTCAGCACGTTCCGCATATAGGCCAACGGACCTCCAAAACAGAACGTGAGGCCTAGAGAACAATCGGTGCTAGCCCCATGCAACTAAGGAGAGCAGGGGCCACCCCACGTAGGGCCCTGCTCGATCCCTATGTCCCCTCGTCCAGCCCGGGGAAGAGCCGCCACCAAATCGGGGCCGACAGATCCCCTCTCACGGATTGACAGAGC
>DASZBP010000305.1:0-1806 GCA_035943915.1 Gaiellaceae bacterium
CTAGCGCTGCCCCAATTGGCACGAGAAATGCCCGCCGCTTCATGCCTTAGCGAAAGTAGAACGTTCGACAACATAAGTCAATGGGACCGAGGTTCAGGTCAAGCCCTTCCTTTAAGGGGTCGAACGCCGCAATGTCTTCGCCCTCGCCGCACAAGCCTGGCGCTGGTCCGCGCCGTCCCTGAACGCGTGCGGCTTCCTGGTGACTCACCAGGAAGCCGCACCTCCCAAGGATCTTCGGTTAGAGGGCGCATGGAGCCGAGATGCCTAGTGCTGATCCAGTTCACCCAGTCGGCACCACTCCGAGCGGTTGGAGCGAACCGGCGCAGCGCATGGCTCACCGCATCTGAGGGGAGAAAGGCGGGAATTCGTTGAGCCGACTGTTCGGACTCGACAGGTTCACCGGGGCGTGGCGAAACCCCATCCGCGCCGGGGTCGCGCGTCGCTGGCGCGGAAAAGCCCAGGCACTGACGAGGCACTGCGCCGACGCTCGATGTCTGCATAGAAAACAAAAGGCCCGCTTTTGCAGGCCTTTTCCGATGGGCGCTACTGGGCTCGAACCAGTGACCCCCAGCTTGTCGAGCTGGTGCTCTCCCAACTGAGCTAAGCGCCCGGGTCGCGGCACAGTGTAGCCACGGGGGACAAACGCCGAAGAGGGCCCCTGGCTGCGGTTACCCGAGGCCGTGCGTGTACGCGATGAGCTGCCGCGCGGCGGCGAGCTCGGCGTGGCGCGCGACTGACGTAGCGAACGACGACGGTCCCGCCTGCTTCATGACGAGCGGGCGCAGCACCGTGAGGAACGGGCTGACCGCCTCGTCGTGATACCGCACCTCGAAATGGAGGTGCGTGCCGGTGCACGACCCCGTGCAGCCGGCGATCGCAATCGGCTCGCCCGCGGTCACCACCTGCCCGACGCTCACATGAAACGACGACAGGTGCGCGTACAGCTCTTCGTACGGCCCCGCCTTCACTTCGACGACGTTCCCGTAGCCCGAGAAGCCGGCCGGCTCGCCGACCTTGTCGACGACGCCGCCCTGCGCGGCGCGCACCGTCAGCGACCGCAGCGTCCCGATGTCGATGCCGGGATGCCAGCGGTAGCCATCGCGGCCGAACGGGGACGTGATCGTCCCGTTCGCCGGCCACACCGGCCGTGCTCGCAACACGAGCTGCTGTGCGCGCTGAGCCTGTGCATGCAGCATCAGCGCGACAATGACTGCCGCAACGCCCATCTCCGACCGAGGACGGTAGGAGCAAAAGTGCTGCTAATCAAGCCCTAAGTTGTGCAAACAGCGTCAGAAGATCTCCGCACACCAGGGCTGGACGCCCGTGGCGAACACGCCGTCGGCCCGCGCGCACGCGCCGGGATCCCGCTCCACGAGACGGCTTGCGCGCCGGAGCTGCTCGAACGTGACACCGCCGAGGTAAACACTCCCGAGTGCTGAGATATCCAGCTGGATATCTCCTTCGCCCGACACTTTTCCGACGCCGGCGGCGCCGACCCTCCACGTCCCGGCGTTCTCCGGGAACGACTCGTCGGTGACCTCGAGCGTCACCTCGCCGTCGCGGAGCGTTCGCGCGCCGAGCGCGGCGGCAACGTCGAGCAGGCGAACCCAGGTGCCGTCGTTCACCTCGAACGCCATGCGTCTCGGCTCCGCCAGGAGCATGAACAGCTCGTGGTCGAGCGGCAGCAGGTCGGCGACGATCTTCGACGTCCAGTCGAAGTCGAGCAGCCACCGCCAGAGCTCGCGCGCCGCCTCCGGCTCGGGCGCGACCGCCTCCATGACGGTCATCGTCCCGGCCGAGACGCCT
>DASZBP010000306.1:0-11852 GCA_035943915.1 Gaiellaceae bacterium
GAGCAGCTCGGTCTCGTCGAGCGCTCGAAGGTTGAACGCGGTTACGTCACGCGCGTGCCGAAGGCGTACCCGATCTACGACAGCAACTACGACGGCCGCGTCGACACGATCCGCAAGTGGCTCGAAGGCATCGAGAACCTGCAGCAGGTCGGCAGGAACGGGCTGCACCGCTACAACAACTCGGACCACTCGATGCTCACCGCCATGCGCGCAGTCGAGAACGCACTCGAGGGGTCGCATCACGACATCTGGGCTGTGAACGCGGAATCCGTCTACCACGAGACCCATGTGGTGGACGAGCATCCGTACAAGGATGTCCCGGTCGCTCTCGCTCGCTCCTCCGAGTAAGCGCCCACTCCTTCCTGCTGCGGTTGCCGGTGCGGCGATCGCGGTGGTGGTGCTCGCGCTGCCCGCCGTGTGGTGGGGCCCGCTCAACGTCGACGAGGAGCTGACGCTCCGCGTTGCGGACTTCTCGTTCGGCCACGTCTTCCACATCGTCTCGACCGAGCGCGGCGGCGGTCCTGTGCACTTCTGGCTCGAGCATTTCCTGCAGGGCTGGTGGCCGGGCCTGCCGGCGCTACGCGTACCGTCGCTGATCTTCCTCGTGCTCGCGCTGCCGGCGGTGGCACTGATCGCGCGCGAGGTGCTCGGCGAGGAGGAGGCGGCCGCGGTCGTCCTCCTCACCGCGGTGTCGCCCGTGCCGATCACGTACGCGACGTTCGGCCGCCCGCACACGCTCCTCTTCGCGTGGCTGATGTGGTCGACGGTGCTCGCGCTGCGCGCGGCGCGCTCGGGCTCGCGCACGTTGTGGGTACTCGCGGGAGCTGCGCTCGGGCTGAGCGTGCTCGTCCATCCGACTGCGCCGTTGTATGCGCTCGTCGCATTCGCGGCGGTGTTGCTCTACGCGCCACGCGCGCGGGACGCTTGGCCCGGCGCGGTGGCGCTGCTCGTCACGTTCCTGCCGTACTACGTCAAGACGCTGCACGTGCTCGACAACCGATACGGCGTCGGCGCGACGCGCGGCGGCCAGCGGACGTTCGACGGCCTGCCGGTGTGGGAGGACGCGTTGCAGTTCGTCGCGCCGGGCGGGCACGACCTCAACTACTTCACGGTGCTCGCGCTCGTCGGTGTCGTCGCGCTCGTCCTGACGCGACGCTTCAGGCTGCTGCTCTTCTGCGCCGTGACGGTCGCGGCGCCCGTCGTCTTCTTCACGGTCATCCCGGCAAACGGCGACTCGGCACTGTTCTTCGACCGTTACATGATGCCGGTCACGCCCGCGTTCCTCGTGCTCGTCCTCGCCGGCATCGCCGCACTCGCGCGCTGGGCGGGGCCTGCGCGCCTTCCGGTGATCGCGCTGCTCGTCGCGGGGCTGATGGCGATCGAGCTGCACGACGACGTGACGCGGCGCAACCAGGTGCACGGCATCCGACTCGACGCTGTCACGCACGCCGTCGCGCGCGAGGCGTCGGACGCGGTGCTGTTCGGCTCGACCGGCGGCACCGGCCCGGAGTGGTCGACGTTCGACTACGGCCACCCGCCGAACATCCTCGACCACTACGTGTCGCTGCGCGTCGACGTCCCGCTCGTCGACGACGACGCATGCGCGCGTGTTGCACCGTTCCTGCTGGGCGCGCAGACGCCGAGGCACGGGCTATGGCTCTTCTATTCCGTCAACGGGCTGAGCCCGTTCGGAAGCTTCGCGGGGGTGACGGTCGCGCGGCCCACGCCGAGCTACAGCGTCGTCCGCTCCACGGCTGCCTTGCCGCCGCGCCGGCTCGTCGAGCTCGGCCGGCGCCTCCGGCTGGCCTGGCGTGCGGCCGACCCGGTCGATGCGCGCGTGAACGAGCTGCTGATCGCGGACCGCGACGCCCTCCGCGCGCCCGGCTCCTGTCCGGCGTACGGCCAGCTCGGCGACCCGGACATCTCCCCGCACTGGCCGCCGGTGAAGGGGCCGCAGTAGATTTCGGCAGGTTCCCCGTTTTCGGGGATAGCGGCGGGCTGCTGACTATGGTCATGCTGCACTTCTGTGGCGAAGATTCTCGTAGTCGACGATCAAGACCTCGTGCGGGATGTCGTGCGGATCGCGCTGGAAGAGGCCGGGCATCACGTGGTCGCGGCGGCATCCCCGTCCGAGGCGCTGGCGCTCGTGCCGGGTGAGACCGGCATCGACCTCCTGCTGGTCGACGTCGTCATGCCGGAGATGGACGCGTTCGAGCTGTCGGCACGGCTGTCGGCCGGCCTGCCGGGCGTGAAGATCCTCTACATGTCGGGTTACACCGACGCCCGAGAGGAGGGGCATTTCATCCAGAAGCCCTTCTCGCCCTCCCAGTTGGTGGCAACCGTCGAGTCGATCCTCTCGGGCAGCTAGCGTTCAGGGGGTGCCCGGACACAGTGGGTGGACCTTCGTCACATCGCACGCTGTCTTGCTGCTCGAGGTGAATCGCGCGCCGGACTCGACCGTGCGTGAGCTCGCCCACCGCGCGGGGCTGACGGAGCGCCAGACGCACCGCGTCCTGTCCGACCTCGTCGAGGACAAGTACCTCGAGCGGGAGCGGATCGGGCGCCGCAACCGTTACCGCGTCAACAAGGCCGCGCCGATGCGCCACCCGTCCGTGAGCACGCAGCAGATCGGCGACCTGCTCTCCGCCCTCGGCGACTAGTTTCGCGAGCGTTTGCAGCGGGAATCCGCTGCGCGTGACGATCACCGCCGCGCTCGCTGTCTTCACTGGGATCTGCTTCGCCGGCGCCCTCGCGGCGGTCGCCTTCGCAATCGCCGGCCGCTAGCCGTAAGGATTCTTCCCTCATCCGGGGTAGGTATGAATAAGGGAAGAACTTTCGGACGAGGGAGACGTAGTGCTGGTGATTGCCGCAGCAGCAGCGCTGGTCATTGTTCTGGCGTTGGTGGAGATACCGATCGGACGGCGCATTCGACGCTGGAGGCGTCATCGTGAGCTGCACCGCGCCCCAGAGCGCTCGGCCCGGCTCGAGTAGCTAGCCCTCCAGCCCGGCTTCGTGCAGCGGCCGCCGGCCCCACGCGAAGTAGTTCCGGTACCAGCCGTCGAACGGCAGGAGCGTCACGCCCTGGCCGGACGACTGGACGAACCAGCCGTTGCCGGCGTAGATCGCCGTGTGGTCGACGATGCTGGGACTCGACCGCGGACCGCGGTGCCCGAAGAACATGACGTCGGCCGGCTGCAGCTTGTTGATCGAGATCAGCTTGCTGTGCGGCACCTCGCCGGACATCTGGTACGTCGTGCGCCCGCGCAGCACGCCCGCAAGGTTCCGCTCGCCCGGGTACGACGTGAGCTTGTAGACGCGCCAGACGAAGCCGGAGCAGTCGAAGCCGCCGACGGACGGGATGCCGAACTCGACCTCGTGCGTCGGGCTCGTCCCGCCCCAGACGTACGGGTAGCCGACGTAGTGCATCGCCGTCGTGAGGATGCGCCGCTGCCACGTCGAGAACGCCGGCAGCGCGAGACTTCCCGCGGCCTGCATGACGTACTGCGTCGACCAGTCGTCGAGATGGAGCACGTGCGCGAACGACCACGCTGCCTCCGCGCGCGAGATCGGCGCGTTCGGCAGCGTCTCGAGCGTGTCTTCCGCGGCGGGGTGGTCGAGCCGGAGCCCGAGCATGCGCGCGACCGCCTCGTTGCCGGTCGACGGCGGCGGGTTGAGGCCGGCCGCCTTCAGCTTCTGCTGGATCTGCCATGCCGCCTTGCCGAGACCGAGGTAGTTCACGAGCGCCGCGTCGAGCTGCTTCATCGTCACGGCCTTCGCGGGTGACGCAGCCTTGAAGAGCACGGCCTGCGACGTCTGCGGCTGCGACACGAGCGGCTGCGCCGGCACTTGCTCCTTGACGACCGGCACGTCCTGCGGGCCGCCCGCTTCGTACGTCTGTCCTGAGCCGTTGTCGATCGTGACGTTCCAGACGGCGATTGCGTAGCCGCCGTCGGCGAAGTGGACGTTGACGGCGAGCTGGTGCTGGCCGTCGGGAAGCTGCGTCGTGTCGAGGTCGTACTGGTACGGCGCGACGTTCTGCGTCGTGCGTCCGACGCCGTCGACGGCGAAGTCGACAGCCGCGACGTGATCGCCCGGCGCATCGACGAACCAGGCAACGGTTCCACCGATCGTCGCGTCCTGCCCGAGCGTGGAGGTGATCTCCACAGGCTGCGGCGCAGGTGCCGGCGGCAGCGGCGGGTGCTGAAGCGCGTTCGTGGTCGCGATCGCCTGCGCGAGCGCGCTCTGCGTGAGCGCGGACTGCGGCTGGAACGTGGCCGGCGACGTGCCGAGAACGTGCGCCTGGGTGACGACCTTGATCTCCGGCGCGGCCCAGCTCTGATGCGTTTTCTGACCGGCAAACGCCTGCTGCGCCACGGTCAACGCTGCGAGGGCACACAACAACGTGAGAAGTGAGATCCGACGCATGCGGGCGAATGTAGCTTGCAAAAAAGACCGTTGCCACACACGATTGGGGTAGGACCTGCGTTGAACTTACGGCGGTTTTGTATGGGTCCGGTAGGACTCTAAATACGGTGCTGCGGTCCTATTGCCCTCAGTTGACGTGAGGGGCATGATCGTCCCTCACCCATTGCGGGGGTGTGCATCGGTCACGAGGGAGAAGGGACGGTTTACGGCGATGAAGGCCGGTACTGACGGGCGCTCGGGCTCCAGCCTGCGCGACTACTTAAACATTGCGCGTCGGCGTAAGTGGATCATCATTCAGGCCGTCGTCCTAGTGCCGCTCGCCGCCTACATCTATGCGGCGCAAAAGACTCCTATCTACCAAGGCACAGCGACCGTTCTGATTTCGCGCCAGAACTTGGCGACGAGCTTGACGGGTGTCCAGGACCCTTCGCTCTACTCGCAGGATCAGACCATCGTCCAAACACAGGCCGAAATCGCGCGGGTCCCTGACATCGCCCGTCGCGCCATTGAGGCGCTTGGTCTACGCACAATGACGCCGGAAGAATTTCTGTCTCAGTCGAGCGTCTCAGTTCCGGCTAACGCGGACCTCCTGGACTTCAAGTTTCTCAGCACCGACTCCGACCTGGCTGCACGCGCCGCCACCCAATACGCCCGCCAGTACGCCGTGTACAGGCACGGCCTTGACACCGGTGCTCTTGAGAGCGCGCGAAGTGAGGTCAAGACACGCATTCAGCAATTGATCGCTCAGGGAGACGGGAGGGGAGCGCTCTACGCGTCGCTTGTCGAGCGTGAGCAGCAGCTTGCGACGATGGAGGCGCTCCAAACCTCGAATGTGACGGTCGTCAAGACGGCGGACGGTTCGAACAAAGTCTCACCTCGTCCGACCCGGGATGCGGTTCTGGGTTTGATGCTCGGCCTTCTGCTGGGTATCGGTCTTGCCGTCCTGCGTGAAACGCTCGATACGAGCGTTCGGAACGCGCAAGAGATTGCGGATCGGCTCGGACTGCCTCTCCTTGCTCGGCTCCCCGAGCCGCCGAAGCACCTTCGCGGCGAGGACAAGCTCGTCATGTTGGAGGAGCCCTCGAGCGTTCCCGCGGAAGCTTTCCGAGTCCTTAGGACCAATCTGGAATTCGCGACACTTGGACGCGACGTGCGAAGCGCGGTTATCACGAGCGCTGTCGCGCAGGAAGGGAAGTCCACGTCCGTCGCAAACCTCGCGATCGCGCTTGCGCGTGGAGGTCAAAACGTCGTACTGGTTGACCTCGACCTGCGCCGACCGTACATCGAGAATTTCTTCGGATTGCGCGATCAGCCCGGCCTTACCCAAGTGGTGCTTGGTAGAGCCACGCTGGAGGACGCGCTTGTCAGCATCCCAATCAGTGCTCCAACGCCGAGCGCGCGCTTGAGGCCGCGCAGCAGCGGCAATCATGCGAATGGCAACGGTGCGGCGGCTGAACCGTCCGCTGTCGGCGAAGTGTCGGGGCAACTACGAGTGCTCGCTGCGGGGCCGATCCCTCCGGATCCGGGTGAGTTCGTGGCTTCGCAGCGGCTGGCCGAACTACTTCGCGAGCTGCGCGAGGACGCTGACATCGTGCTCGTCGATGCGCCGCCAATGTTGCAAGTGGGGGATGCAATGGTGCTTTCGGCGAAGGTCGACGCGCTGTTGCTCGTAACACGGATGGAGCGTGTGCGTCGGCCGATGCTTGTCGAGATGGCCCGCGCGTTGGACTCGTCGCCGGCGGTCAAGCTCGGTTTCGTCGTCACGGGCGCCGAGGCTGAGGAGGGCTACGGCTATGGCTACGGCTACGGCTACGGCTACGGGTATGGCTACGGCTACAGCTCGTAGGAGACGTCGGAGTCAGTAAAGAGCTAACAGAGTTGGCGTGGGTAGAAGGGGAGGCAGTGGGGGCTACAGCTACAGCATCGGGGCTTTATGACCAGCTAGACGAGCGCACGCTTGAGATTCTCGAGCGGCGGCAGAACGTTCCAGCCGTTCGCCGGCGGGGATGGCTTGTGCGTCGCGCGCTGTTGGTGGCTGACCTCGTTGGGCTCGTTGCGGCGTTCGTGATCGTCGAGAGCATTTACGGGCACAGCGGCGGGATTGATCGCGTCGATCTCCTCAACGAGGCACTGATATTCCTCGTCTCGCTGCCGGGCTGGATTGTCGTGGCCAAGATCTACGGCCTCTACGATCGTGACGAAGAGCGCACCGATCACACCACGGCCGAGGACATGGTCGACGTCTTCCATCTCTTGACTGTCGGAGTCTGGCTTCTCTATGGCGTGACGAGCGTTACCGGTGCCGCGAGCCCAACGGCCAGCAAGCTATTCACGTTCTGGCTCATGGGCATTCTGCTGGTCGCGTCGGCGCGAGTCGTTGCTCGTACGCATTGTCGGCGCGATGTTGCGTATCTTCAGAACACGGTCATCGTTGGCGCAGGGGACGTTGGCCAGTTGATCGCGAGGAAGCTAATTCAGCACCCGGAGTACGGAATCAACCTCGTCGGTTTCGTCGATGCTCAGCCAAAGGAACGCCGGCACGACCTCCGATGGCTCACGATCTTGGGAGACATCGATGATGTACCGATAATCGTCGACCAACTGGATGTCGAGCGTGTGATCTTCGCATTCTCGAACGGTGACCACGACCGCCTGATTGGATTGGCTCGCGAGCTCGACGAGAAGGGCGTTCAGGTCGACATCGTGCCCCGGCTCTTTGAAATTGTCGGTCCGTCCGCGCAGATGCACACCATCGAGGGACTGCCGGTCCTAGGCCTTCGCCCGACTCGTCTCCCCCGTTCGTCGTTCCTGCTCAAGCGCTTTGCCGACGTCGTCGTCGCCGCGGTTGCGTTGGCTCTCGTGTCGCCGCTGTTCGCGTGGATTGCGTTCTCGATCTGGCGCGACTCGGACGGGCCCGTCTTCTTTCGGCAAAGCCGTCTTGGGTTGAACATGGAGCCGTTCACGGTTCTGAAGTTCCGGACGATGCGGCACGGCACATCGTCGAAGGAGCACGAGGAACATGTTCGGCGGTTGATGACAGAAACCACCACGCAGGAGAAGAACGGACTGTTCAAGCTCGAGCGTGCGGACGTCGTAACACCAACGGGCTCCTGGTTGCGACGGACCAGTCTGGATGAGCTCCCACAGCTGATCAATGTCCTGAGGGGCGATATGTCGCTCGTTGGTCCGAGGCCCTGCCTTCTCTACGAAACCGAGCATTTCCAAGCGCATCACTTCGAGCGATTCTCGGTTCCCGCCGGAATCACAGGTCTGTGGCAGGTCACAGCGCGTGCGCATTCAACGTTCCGCGAAGCGCTCGACATGGATGTCTCGTACGTCCGGAGCTGGTCGCTCGGACTCGATCTGCGGCTCCTTTGTCGTACTCCGCTTCAGATGTTGCGACCAGGGGGAACTCAGTGAGCGCTTTGAATGTGGGGGTTGTTGGCCTGGGCTACTGGGGCCCGAACCTCGTGCGCGTTCTTCACGAGTTGCCGACCGCTTCGATTACGAAGGCGTGCGATCTCGACCCGGCGCGCCGCTCCCGGATCGAGTCGCGCTACCCGGGAGTCAGAGTGACCGCCGAGTACGACGAGCTTCTGCATGACAACTCCGTCCACGCGATCGCAATCGCGACCTCCGTGACTACTCACTTCAGCCTGGCAATGGCCGCCCTTCGTGCGGGCAAACACGTCTTCGTCGAGAAGCCGATGGCCTCGTCGGTTCGCGAGGCCGAGGAGATGGAAGCATTCGCGGCCGAGTCCGGACTCACGTTGATGCCGGGCCATACGTTCCTCTACAGCCCTGCCGTGAATTTGGTTCGTGACCTGATCACAGGGGGCGAGCTCGGCGAGATTTACTTCATCTCGACGAGTCGTGTCAACCTCGGGTTGCACCAGTCCGACGTCAGCGTGATCTGGGACCTCGGGCCGCACGACTTCTCGATTCTTCGCTATTGGATCGGAGACAGCCCGAGCCATGTCTCGGCAGTTTCTCGTGCTTGCATTCTCGAAGGAACTGCAGATGTTGCCTTCGTTAACGCCGCGTACGACTCTGGCACGCTGGCGCACGTCGAGATGTCGTGGCTTGCGCCGAGCAAGTTGCGAAGAACTGCGGTTGTTGGATCGGAAAAGATGGTCGTGTACGACGACACGAGTTCCGAACCGGTTCGCGTCTTTGACTCAGGGGTATCACTTCCGGAGCCTCAAACGTTCGGTGAGTATCGATTTGACCTATCGCACGGGAGACATCGTCTCTCCGGCTACGGCTCCAGTCGAGCCGCTTGCACTTGAGCTGCAAGACTTTATCGACGCCGTTTTCGAAGGAAGAGATCCGCGGTCGTCGGCATCCCTCGGCGTTGACGTCGTTGCGGTCCTCGAAGCGGTGTCCGCTGCGTGTGAAACGAATGGTGCACAGGTCGCCGTTCGCAGGTCGGCTCTAGAACGTTCGTGACTGTGGCGTTTCGCGCAGGCCTTCCGGCAGGCCTCCTCCCCGGGTTTCTGTCGCTCGTAGCGGCGTATCTCATCGGGTCGGGGAGTTCGACTCGAGCGTTTGCGCTCGTTGTTGGGCCCGCGGCGCTGATCTGGATCAGTCGGCGTGCCGAGAATGGTCTGCTTTTGGGCCTTGGGTTGATCATGTGCGTACCCGTAAGCGTGACGTTCGGACTCGCTCAACTAGACGTTCTGCGCCTTGCAGCCTTCAAGTCTCTCGCGGGCGTCGTCGTATTGCTCGCACGTGCGGACAGCCGTCATGAGCGCGTTCACCTCACGCTCGTGGACGTAGCGCTCGGGATGTTCACCCTGATGGCGGTGATTAGCTGGTACGCGACCGTTCACGTTCACGGCGCCTTCATGTCATCGCTTCTGTACGTCGTTCCTCTCAGCTTCTTCTGGGCTGGACGGCTTTTCGGAGCAGGCATCCGAAACAAACTCCGTTACGCCCTTGCAGTCCTAGCGCTTCCGGGCTTATTGAGCATTGCCTACGAGACGTTCGTGCTTCGCCATCCGATGTTCGCAAGCTCGGCCACGTATCAGTGGGCGGATCGGGTCGGGACGCTCTTCAGATCCGGTGGCGTGTTCATCGGGCCGCCCAGCGCCGCATCCATTCTCGGCATGACGGCGATCGTCGGGATCGGGGTGTTGCCGTACCAGGAGGGAAGACGCCGTTCGCTGCTGCGTATTTGTATCGCGGGCAGCATCGTAGGGCTCCTGTTAACGCTGACCCGCGGCCCCATTGTCGGATTCGTGTTGGGCGTCGGCGTCTACGCGGTCGCTTCGGCGCCGACAATGCGTACGTTCTTCCGCCGCTCGATGGCATCGCGAAGACGATCCGGTTCGACGTGATGAATCCAGTTGACCATGATGATGACGTCGAACATCCCGTCCAGCGGCGTCGCGGGAAACTGAAATTGCTCGAAACGGAGTGCTTTCTGGGTTGCACCAAGCAGCCGTGCTGCGCGGAGGACGTGCGTGTCAATGTCGAGTCCCAGCCGCCGCTCGTATCGAAGCCGACGCACGATGTCGCCGAGGCCGCATCCGATCTCGACTGCTGAGCGCCGTCCCTCGCGGGTACGCGCGTTCAGATGTCGAACGACCGCCTGTGCATATTCGCGCTCCCAAATTACGCTGGTGTGCCACCGGTCGAAGCCAAAGACCTTCGCTAGTCCAATGCGCGGTAGGCGCGGAAGGTCTGGGCTGATTCGCGCTGCGATGCGGTGGAGCGTCTTGGATGCATGCCAAGAGATCGAAAGGAGAGGGAGGGAGAGATTTCGTGGACTCATCACGACCCGCGCAAATGATATGAGGCCAAGGCCGCGGAGGCGACCGCCTTCCAACCCTTCTTCCAGGGCGCGCAGACCGGGGGCAAAACGCAGAACAAAACTAGGCGAGAGCGCCCGCGATGCCCACCCACGGCGGGCGAAGCGCCTTCCCGCCACCAGCACTTTCGCACTCTCGCCCACGAGAAAGGCCGACTCGCGTCGGCCCTTCTCGTTGCGGGTGGTGCAGTCGGTGCCCTCGCCCCGTAGGGCTGGGTCGGCGCGGCCGGGCTCGGTCGGGCCCAGGCAGCGCTGACATCCTTTAGTACCCCGTCCCGGGGCTAGTTCCTTACGGCTCGAACTCCAAAAGTCTCAGAGGACGAGCCGGAACGGCGGGCCGGGCGGCTTCCGGCCCAGGCGGCCAATCACCGGGCCTCGCAGCGGCCCGCGGTAGCGAAACTCGATGTCACCCGTGGCGCCGGGGAGGAGCTCCCGTGGCAGAGCGGCGGCGCGGCCGACCTCCTTCCCTCGCCGCCAGAGCGTCATCACGACCCGGCCGCCTGTGAGCTGCTCGGCGACGTTGCCCCGGTTGGCCAGGCGGACGGTGATCAGCCGCTGCCTCGCCCTGACCCGAAGAACGGCCAGTCGATGGACGACCCGTCCGGGCACGCGCAGGACGACGACCACCCCCAGCCGCATCCGCACCGCTACCGCCCCGCGAACCAGGGGCCGGCTGCCGAGCAGTAGGAGCGAAGCGTGATCGCCCGGGCGGGCGCCGCGCGGGACGGTCGCGCGAACCGTCACGGTCGCCGCGCTGCCGGCCGCGATCGCCACCCTCTTTGGGCGGACTGACAGCCACGCCGCCCTCGCCGCCGCGACGATCCGCGGCTGGCCGCGCAGGTCGAGTGCGAACCCCGCTCGCTGCACGTCGAGCACGACCGGCTGGCTGCCGCGATTTGCCACGGTGATCGTCTGAGAGCCCGTGCCGTCGATCTGCACGCGCGCAGGCTCGGCGACGAGCGACAGCTGCGGGCGTGTCGTCGCCAGCGCGAGCGCGGCAGCGGTGACCGCGCCCGTCATCGCCCGATCACCGTGAACGTGACCGTCGACGTGTAGTGGCCCGGCGGCACCGATGGCAGCGCAGACGTGAAGCCGATGCTCGCCGGCCAGACGTCACCGGACGCGGCGCTGCGCGCCGACGTCGTGCCGAGCAGCAGGTCGGCGGCGGGTGCGACCGGAACCGAGGCGAGCGAACCGCCGCCGAGCCCCGCGCCCACCGTTCCACCCGTCGGAGCCGTCGCGCCGACAGCGAGCGGTAGGTCGGCGGGCGCGAATGCGGTGCGATGGATGCTCAGCGCGTATCCCGTCGCGTTGTTCGACACGACGGTGAGCTGGTCGCCGAGCGCGGCAGGCGTGCTGCCCGCAGCGGCGCTGCCGAAGCTCAGCGACGCATGCTGCAATGACAGCGACAACACGCTCTGCACGTCCACGTCGACCGCGACCTCCTTCGCCACCGATGTCGACGCGCCGGTGCACGACGCGGCGGCGGACGCCGAGTTGCGCGGTGCCGGTGCAGCAGTCGCGAAGTCGGTGCCGTTCTGGTCGGTGTCGGTGCACCCGGACGCGGCTCGCGCGACCGCGAGCGTCGCGCTGCCGGCGGGCGCGGCTGCTGCGC
>DASZBP010000307.1:0-4367 GCA_035943915.1 Gaiellaceae bacterium
CTTCCAGAACTTGACATAGAGGTCCGGCGTGTTCCCGTTCAGTCCTGCGCCCCACGAGTACCAGTCGCCGTTCATCTCGTGTCCGAGCCGCACAGAAAACGGTTTCCCGTACGACGCGGCAGCGCGGGCTTGCGCCCAGAGATACGCGTCGTACTTTCCGGCGACGATTGCGCTGAGCGCATACGCGGGCTGAACCTCATTCTCCGTCGCTGCGACGTCTGGTTCCCAGGTCACGATCGGCGTCGCGCCACGGCCGAGCGCATCGTCGAGGTAGTACGGACGGACCAGCGGCTGAGTCCAGTCCTGGTACCACATCAGGATCCGTGGGAAGTGACCGTACGTCGTCGTGAAATCGTCGAGCCGCGATGGGGGTTGCGCCCCTCCGAACGTGATCCCCATGAGCGGGGAAACAGTGGCGCCGGTGCTCGGCGGGAAGGCGCTTGCCCGCCCCTGAACCGCGACGAGGATCGCGAGAGATGCGCAAAGTACGATGACGAAGCGGCCCACGGCGTCTTATCGGCGGGAGGAGCGGAATACTTGACACCGGAAACAGCCACCCGACAGATCGCAGTCGTCGGCTCCGGGACGGTCTTCCTTAGCGGCATAAGTTACTACACGCACCGCCTCGCAACCGAATTGGCGGGCGTTGCGACGGTGTCAGTCATCCTGATGCGAAAGCTGTTGCCCGCGGCGTTCTACCCGGGCCGCCAGCGGGTCGGTGCAGATCTTGCATCACTTGAATACGCAGGGGACATCGCTGCGTTCGACGGTGTGGACTGGGCCTCGCCGGCATCGGCCTTGAAGGCCGCCCGGTTCTTGCGTCGTCGACGCCCCGCTCTGGTCACGTTCCAGTGGTGGACCGCTACGACCCTTCATTGGTACCTGTTCCTCGCGTTGATCACCCGCTCCTTCGGCGGGAAGGTCGTGATCGAGTTTCACGAGGTACAGGACGTCGGCGAGGAACAGATCGGATGGGTGCGCCGCTACACCAACGCAATGTTGCCGCTGCTTGTTCGTATGAGCGTCGCGATCGTCGTTCACTCCGAGTTCGATCGAGCGCTCATCGCACAGCGGTACCGGCTCCGCGAGCGCCCGGTCGCGCTCATCCCGCACGGACCGTACGATCAGTACGGGCCTGGCCCTCGCGAGCGTCCGGCCGGCCCGAAGCGCATTCTCTACTTTGGCGTCATCCGGCCGTTCAAAGGCGTTGAAGATCTTGTCGCTGCGTTCGAGCTTCTTCCCGACGACTACACGTTGACGATCGTCGGCGAGGTCTGGGAAGGCTGGCAGCTTCCGCTCGACGCAGCGCGCGCGAGTCCTCGCGCACATGACGTAACGATCATCGACCGTTACGTTCGGGACGACGAAGTTCCAGCGCTTTTCGACGCAGCGGACATCGTCGTCCTCCCGTATCACCGCTCCTCCTCTAGCGGCCCGCTGCAGATCGCGATGAGCCGCGGGCTCCCCGTGGTCGTTACCGCGGTGGGCGGGCTTGTCGAAGCTACGCGCGAGTATCGCGGGGCAGTCCTGGTTCGTCCGCAAGCACCCGCAGACCTGGCCGCCGGCATAACTCGGGCAGCAGACTCGGTCGGGCAAACGTTCGAGACAGGGCACTCGTGGGAGACCACATCCCGGCTCTACGCCGAGTTGTACGACACGATCGCCGCTCCCAGGGGAACCGTCGGGCGCAGTACGGAGTGTTAGTACTCTCCGCTGATGGAAACCGAGCCCAAGCAGATCCGCCGTAAGAGGTGGGGCGGTCTAGACCCCGACGATGTCTCGAAAGCGTTGGCCGATCTGGCGAAGCGCAATATCGATGTCGCACGCGGCCTCGCGACCTCCAAGGAACGCGAGGCCGCCCTGACCGAGGAGCTCGAAGGCTTCAAGTCGGCGCTCCGTCAGGTCGCGACGTTGCTCACGCTCGCCGAGGATCGGGCGGCGGCGATCGAGGACGAGGCTCGCGAACGCGTTGAGGAGAACCGGCGCGAGGCCGCACGCCTCCAAGAGACAAAACGGGAGGCGATCGCCGAGCTGACGCGCCTGCGCGGCCAGCTGGACGAGGCGATCGGAACTCCGCTCCGCGCAGTCGAGCCGAGCGCACGAACACCTGGCTCCGCGGTCCACTTGTCTAAGCCCTAACGGGCGAAGACAGTCCGGGGGCGCGTCCACTAAATGTGCGAGCCAGAAGGCGGGCTGGCGCCGCGAGCAGCACTGACAGCAGCGGACGACCAGCTTCCGCAAGCTCGTTGCGGCCATCGTGACCGAGCCGCGCCAGCGCCGAGTCTTCGCTCAGTCCTTCCCGACTTGTTTCGAGCTGGCCGAGCGCGTGTTCCGGGGGTGCGGCGGCCAGCGCGTCAAGTAGAGCGAGCCCTGTGTGAGCCGACGCCTTACGCTTGCGCGCCGTCGTAGTACTCAGCTCGCCCCCACCGGCACTGCCGCCCGGCCGCGAATGACAGCCACCGGTCGCTTCGACTCCGACAAGACCCCGCGCGACACGCTGCCCAGCAGCACGCTCGCGAGGGTGCCGTGGCCCCGAGAGCCGACGACGATCATGTCGGCGCCCTGCGAATCGGCATAGGCGACGATCTCGTCGACGGCGTTGCCGACAAGAAGTTTCGAGGTCGCCTCGACGCCCGCCCGCGCGGCGACCTGTTCGGCGTCCTCGAGCGAGGCCCGATCGGACTTAGTGAGCTCGTGCGGGATATGCGGCACCCCTCCGGCCATGCCGAAGCCGGGCATCGGGATGGCGTCGAGAGCCGGCGCGACGTGAACGAACACGACCTTCGCCTCGTTCTCGGCGGCGAACTCGACTCCGAAATCAACGGCCTCGGCCGAAGAGACGGAGCCATCGGTAGCGATAAGGATCTTTTTCATGGTGGCCTCCCTCAGATGGGTTTTGTCTTCTCCCTATCGTCGGGCCGCGCATGTCCTCCGCTATCCGGGACGGCGCCGATCTCGACTGAGTAGTTGGCCGCAGACCTCGAGGGGCTCTGCCGATAGATGGAGTCGCTGGGCCGGGCTGCGGGCGGAAACAGCGGTCGCAGCTGTGTCGATACCGATAATGGCCGGGTGAGCGAAATCGGGATCGAGCAGGACGACCGGCTACGGGCACTCGTCGGCGCCGGGATTGCATTGAGCTCCGAGCTGTCGCTCGACGAGTTGTTGAAGAGACTGGTCGAGACTGCGGCAGCGTTGACGAGCGCCCGCTATGCCGCGCTCGGCGTCATCGATCGCGACGGCGATCAACTCGAGCGGTTCATCACCCATGGCATCGACGCCGACGGCGAGAGGGCGATCGGCGAGCTCCCTCGCGGGCGCGGCATCCTCGGCGTGCTCATCCACGACGTCGAGACGCTGCGGCTCCACGACCTGAGCGACGACCCGCGCTCGGTCGGCTTTCCAGAGGGCCACCCGCCGATGCAGACGTTTCTCGGCGTCCCGGTCCTCCTCCGCGGCGTGGCGTACGGCAACCTGTACCTGACGGAGAAAGAAGGCGGGGCCGACTTCACCGCCGAGGACGAAGATCTGGTTGGCCTCCTGGCCGCACAAGCGGCTGTGGCGATCGAGAACACACGGCTTCTCGACGCCTCTCGACGTTGGGCGCAGCAGCTCGAGGCGCTGAACGAGGTCGGTGACGCGTTGGCGACCGAGATGGATCTACCGCGCTTGCTGCAGCTGATCGTCCGGCGCCTACGCGAGCTGATCGATGCGCGGCTGATCGCGCTCGCGATCCCGCGAGCCGACGGCGTACTCGTCATAGAAGCGGCTGACGGCGAGCGCTCGGTAGACATCCTCGGCGTCGAGCTCGAGCCTGCCGGCTCGAAGAGTGGCCACGTACTCGAACGCCGTCGCGGCGAACGCGTCGACGCGTTGCTCGACGACCCCGAAGTGGATTACGGCCTTGGACGTCCGATCGGTGCCCGCACCGGTCTTTACGTGCCGCTGATCGTGCGCGACCAGCCAATCGGGGTCATCGTGGCGCACGACAAGTCCGGCATAGACCCCCGATTCACTGACGAAGATCTCCGGCTGACGGAAACGTTCGCCACTCGCGCGGCGGTTGCCGTCAACCAATCGCGCCGCGTGGCCGGTGATGCGCTGCGTCGCGTGGTCGAAGCGCAAGAGCTCGAACGCCGCCGCCTCGCTCGAGAGCTCCACGATCAGACAGGTCAGGAGCTGACGTCCGTCATGCTCGGGTTGAAGGCGATCGAGGACGCGCCCGACGGCGACGCTCGGCGACTCGCGCTCGAAAAGGTACGCCGCCAAGTACTCGAGACGTTGCACGACGTTCGACGATTGGCCGTCGAGCTGCGACCCAAGGCGTTGGATGACTTCGGTCTCGTTCCGGCCGTGGAGCGGCTCGCGGA
>DASZBP010000308.1:0-3987 GCA_035943915.1 Gaiellaceae bacterium
GAGCTCGGTGAAGTCCGGCGGCCCCTCGCCGGACACGGCCGCATGCGCCTCGCGCACCTCGAGCGCGTTGCCGACCGCGGCCCCGAGTGGCTGATCCATGTCCGTGAGCAGGCACACGACCTCGCGGCCCGCCTGGCGGCCGAGGTCGATCATCGTCTCGGCGAGCGCCCGCGCGTCGTCGAGCGTTTTCATGAACGCCCCATCGCCGACCTTCACGTCGAGCACGATCGCCTGGGCCCCGCCGGCGAGCTTCTTCGACATGATCGACGCGGCGATCAGCGAGAGCTGGTCGACGGTCGCAGTCACGTCGCGCAGCGCATAGAGCAGCTTGTCCGCCGGCACGAGATCGGCGGTCTGGCCGACGATCGCGACGCCGACGTCACGCACCTGCGCGATGAACTCGTCGATCGTCAGCTCGGTGCGGAAGCCTGGGATCGACTCGAGCTTGTCGAGCGTACCCCCGGTATGGCCGAGCCCGCGGCCGCTCATCTTCCCCATCGGCACGCCGCACGCCGCGACGATCGGCGCGACAGCCAGCGACGTCTTGTCGCCGACACCGCCGGTCGAATGCTTGTCGACGACCTTCCGGCCGAGGGCGGCGCTCATGTCGAGCGTCTCGCCGCTGCGGATCATCGCGTCGGTCAGCGCGAACGTCTCACGCGACGACAATCCACGGAAGTACACCGCCATCGCGAACGCGGCCATCTGGTAGTCGGGAACCTCGCCGCGTGCGTAGCCGAGGACGAGCTCGGCAATCTCCGCGTCGGCGAGCTCCTCACCGTCGCGCTTGCGCTGGATGAGCTCCGCGGGACGGATCACTTCGTTGCGACGAAGACGACGCTGCGCGAATGCACACGTAGCGGGAGCTGCACGTGATCGGGCACCGGCTGCGTCTCCGTCAGCATCGACTGCTGATAGTTGACGAGCGTCTCGCGATCGCGAACCGTTGCGACCGCCACAACGTTCTCACGACGCACGTCTGAGAAGTGCCGGTGCAGAGACTCCTCGCCGTTCTCGGCGTTGAAGACCCACTCACGCGCCTCGCGCGGGTACTTGATGAGGTCGAAGACCTCCTCGCAGTGACGGCGCGAGTTCGTGTTGGCAACGAGATGACCGCCGGCCGTCAGCACACGGACGATCTCGGACAGGCCGCGATCGATGTCATGCACGTGGTAGAGCATCCAGGCGGCCACCACGGTGTCGAACGCGCCGTCCGCGAACGGGAGCGACTCGACGTTGCCGACACGCGCATCGAGGCCACGCTCGGTCGCGAGCTCGACCATGCGCTCCGACTGGTCGAGCATCGTCACCTCGCAGCCGAGCTCGTCGCGCAGCCAGGCCGACAGCCAGCCGTCCCCGCCGCCGACCTCGAGCACGCGTTTCGGCGCCACGGCGGCGAGCGTGTCGCAGAGCACCTGCTTCGGGTCGGGCCCCTCCATCTCACGCCAAAGCGCAATGCGCGCGTTGAGGTTCTTCTCGCTGGCGTACTGCGCGCGGACGAGGGCCGGGTCGTTGAGCCGGCGCGTCGTCACGGTGTGACGATCGGCGTCCCGGGCACGCCGCGCGGCGCCGACTTGCCGCCGAGCCACGCGTTCACCGTCGCGCCGACGTCGCCGAACTCGCCGTCCTCGTGGATCTTCCCGGCGGCGTTTCGCCCCTCGACGTACGCGAGCAGCAACGCGTACTCGCGCGAGTGGTCGCTGCCGGGCGTCGTCGGGTCGCAGCCGTGGTCGGACGTGACGATGAAAAGATCGCCGGGGCGCAGCGCATCGAGCAGGTCGGGCAGCCGCCGGTCGAAGTCCTGCAGACAGCGATGGAAGTTCTCGGGATCGTTGCGGTGACCCCAGAGCATGTCCGTCTCCACGAGGTTCGTGAAGATGAAGCCATCGTCGATCGAGCGCAGCAGCTCCTCGGTCTTCTGGATGCCGTCGACGTTCGACTTCGTCGGTAGCTCTTCGTCGACATCCTGGTGCGCGAAGATGTCCGGGATCTTCCCGACGCCGTAGACCTTGTGCCCGGCGTCGCGGACGAGCGAAAGGTAGTTCGGCCGGCGCGGCTCGAGCGAGAAGTCGTGGCGGTTCGAAGTCCGCTCGTAGTGGCCCGGCGTCCCCGTGAAAGGCCGCGCGATCACGCGGCCGACCGCGTGCTTGCCCGTGAGGATCTCGCGCGCGTCGCGGCACGCGGTGTACAGCTCCTCCAGCGGAATCGTGTCCTCGTGCGCGGCGATCTGGAAGACCGAGTCGGCGCTCGTGTAGACGATCCACTTGCCTGTGCGCTGGTGCTCCTCGCCGAGCTCCTGGATGATCTCCGTCCCGCTCGCAGGCTTGTTGCCGAGGACGCCGCGGCCGGTCTGGTTCATGAACGGGTCGATCACCTCGTCGGGGAACCCGTACGGGTACGTCGGCATCGCCGTGGGCGTCACGACGCCCATCAGCTCCCAGTGACCCGTGGTGGTGTCCTTTCCCTTGGAGCGCTCCAGCAGCCGCCCTGCGACCGCGGGGGCTCCGGGCTGGGGCGCGCAGCCCTCGAGCGGCGCGACATTCCCGAGACCGAGCGCCTCGAGGGTCGGCAGGTCGAGGCCCCCGACGGCACGGGCGACGTTTCCGAGGGTGTTCGAGCCCTCGTCGCCGAAATCTCCCGCATCCGGCAGCTCACCTGCCCCGACGGCGTCCAACACGATGACGCACGCGCGCGGCATGGGGCTATCCTACTTTCCGATGGGAACCGTTCTGGGACTGCTCGGTATCGCCGTGTTCATCGCGACGGTCGTCGCGCTTGCGGCAGGTGTCACGTGGGTCGTCGTCCGCGTGAGTCCGAAGCCGAAGTCCCAGAAGGCGGCCTAGACCTCGGCGAGCGGCGTGTAGTCGAGCCCGTGCGCCTGCGCGACGGCCTCGTACGTCACCTTGCCGCCGATCACGTTCACGCCCTTGGCGAGCGCCGGGTCACGCTCGACTGCCGCTGAGAGGCCGTGGTTCGCGATCGCCTCGACGTACGGCAGCGTCGCGTTCGTCAGCGCCTTGGTCGACGTGATCGGCACGCCGCCGGGCATGTTCGCGACGCAGTAGTGCGTCACCCCGTCGACGACGTAGACCGGGTCGGCATGCGTCGTGGCGTGCGACGTCTCGAAACAGCCGCCCTGGTCGATCGCGACGTCCACGACGACGGCGCCTTCCTTCATGCCGGCGATCATCTCGCGCGTCACGAGCTTCGGCGCGAGCGCGCCCGGCACGAGCACGGCGCCGATCACGAGATCCGCTTCCGCAACGGACGCGGCGATCTGGAGGCTCGAGCTCATCAGCAGCGACACGCGGCCCGAGAGCACCTCTTCCAGGTGGCGCATGCGGTCGATCGAGCGCTCGAGGATCGTCACCTGCGCGCCGAGGCCGAGCGCGACGATCGCCGAGTTGTAACCGACGACCCCTCCGCCGACGATCACGACGCGGCCCGGCGCAACGCCGGGAACGCCGCCGAGCAGCAGCCCGCGGCCACCGAGAGGCTTCTCGAGGAAATACGCGCCCGCCTGCGGCGCCAGCCGGCCGGCGACCTCCGACATCGGCGCGAGCAGCGGCAGTGACCGGCCCACCTCGACCGTCTCGTACGCGACGGCGGTGATGCCGGAATCGATCAGCGCGCGCGTCAGCGGCTCGTCGGCGGCGATGTGCAGGTACGTAAACAGGATCAGCCCCTCGCGCAGGCGCGGGTACTCGGAAGCGATCGGCTCCTTGACCTTGAGCACCATGTCGGAGCTGCCCCAGACGTCGTCAACGGAGACGATCTGCGCGCCGACGCTCGTGTACGCCTCGTCGGGGAACGAGCTGCCGACGCCGGCGCCCGTCTCGATCGCGACCTCGTGACCGTTGTTGATCAGCTCGAGCGCACCCGCGGGGGTGAGCGCGACGCGGTACTCGTCGGACTTGATCTCCTTGGCGACGCCGATGCGCATGGGGCCGCGCGGAACCCTACACGCGGAGGTAGAGCAGGAGCCCG